>JBPYFF010000215.1:0-2068 GCA_051984455.1 Acidimicrobiales bacterium
GCGGAGCGGGTTCAGGCTCTGGCCGAAGCCGATGAGATCGACCGGGATCAAGTTCGTGCCCTGATGAATGAGCTGATAGAAGCTGTGCTGACCATTCGTGCCCGGCTCCCCCCAGTACAACGGGCCGGTCGAGTAGTCCACCACCCTGCCGTCGAGGGTGACGTGCTTGCCGTTGGACTCCATGGTCAATTGCTGCAGGTAGGCAGGGAATCGGTTCAGGTACTGGTCATAGGGCATAACCCCAATGGCCTGGGCCCCGAAGAAGTCCACGTACCACACGGCCAGCAGCCCCATCAGCACGGGCAGGTTCTTCGCCAACGGCGCGTTGAGGAAGTGTTCGTCCATGGCGTGGAAGCCAGCCAGCAGTTCTTCGAACTGCTCCGGTCCCAGGGCGATCATGGTGGACAGCCCAATGGCCGAGTCCATCGAATAGCGCCCGCCCACCCAGTCCCAGAATCCGAACATGTTGGCCGTGTCGATCCCGAACGCCGAGACCCGCTCGGCGTTGGTCGACACCGCCACGAAGTGCCGAGCAATGGCTGCCGTGTCACCGAGTTCGCCCAGGATCCAGTCCCGGGCCGAGGTAGCGTTGGTCAACGTTTCCAGGGTGCCGAACGTCTTGGACGACACGATGAAGAGGGTCTCCTCGGCGGAGAGGTCCCGCGTGGCTTCCGCGAAGTCGGTGGAATCGACGTTGGATACGAAGCGGAAGGTGAGATCGCGATCCGTGTAGTGGCGCAGGGCCTCGTAGGCCATGACCGGGCCCAGATCGGAGCCGCCGATGCCGATGTTGACGATATTGCGGATCGGCTTGCCGGTATGACCCTTCCACTGGCGGGCACGGACCTGGTTGGCGAAGGCGGCCATGCGGTCCAGCACTTCGTGCACCTGGGCGACCACGTCCGCTCCGTCGACGATCAGGGAGGCACCCCTGGGCATCCGTAACGCCACGTGCAGGACCGAGCGGTTCTCCGACACGTTGATCCGCGCTCCCGCGAACATCCTGTCCCGCCGGTCCTCGAGGTCGGATTGTTCGGCCAGTTGAAGCAGTAGGGCCAGGGTCTCGTCGGTGATGCGGTTCTTCGAGTAGTCGAGGTACAGCCCCGCCGCCTCGGCGCACAACCGTTCGCCCCGGTTGGGGTCCTCGTCGAACAGCTCCCGCAGATGGCGACCCTCGATCTTGGTGTAATGCTCGGCCAGGGCTGCGTAGGCCGGGCGCTCTCGCAACGGGAACGTTGCCACGTCGTGCCTCCCCTCTCCTGCGCTCAGGCCACCGCGGCCGTCTGGGCCGCGATGCGGTCCATCAGCTCGTTCCAGGCCGTGACGAACGACGCCGCCCCGTCACGTTGCAACCTGGCCGCCACCTCAGCGATGTCCACCCCCGCCTGCCTGAATCGGTCCAGCCGGGCGTCGACATCGCCGCCGTCGGCGGGCAGCGGGTCCCCGACGTCGCCGTGATCGTAAAAGGCCTCCAGGGTGGCGTCGGGCATGGTGTTGACCGTGTACGGGGCGGCCAACCCGTGTACGTAGAGGGTGTCGGAGGCGTTGGGGTCCTTGGTCTTGGTGCTGGCCCACAACAGCCGCTGCATCCGGGTCCCATTGTTTTGCAGACGCTGAACCCGGTCCGAGCCCATCAGCTGGCGGTAGGCCCGATAGACGTCGAGGCCGACCGCCAGGCCCAACTGGTCGGCCAGGTCGGCGGGCACCTGCTTGGCCACCGAGGTATCCCACCGGGACATGAACACCGAAGCCACCGAGCCCACCGCCGGGTCCAGACCATCGGCCACCCGGCGCTCCACCCCGGCCAGGTAGGCCTCGGCTGCCGCCCGGTAGTGATCGGCCGAGAACAGCAAGGTCACGTTCACCGGGACTCCCGCGGCGATGGCCTCGGTGATGGCCGGCAGACCTTCCGGCGTGCCCGGGATCTTGATGAACAGGTTGATCCGCCCGGCCCGGCTGTGGAGGGACTTGGCCGCCGCTACCGTGCGGTCCGTGTCGTAGGCCAGGAGGGGGGAGACCTCCAGCGACACCCACCCGTCGATGGCATCCGTGCGCTCGTGTATAGCCA
>JBPYFF010000216.1:0-16407 GCA_051984455.1 Acidimicrobiales bacterium
CGAAGCGGACGGTGATGTTGTCAGCCCGGAGCACCGGGGGAGGCGTGACGTCGTCGATCCGGCTGTGGCCGATGGTGGTCATGGCTCGTTGACGAGGCGCCGGCCGACCCCCGCTTGCGCCGCCGCCTCGGCCGGCTGAGCGGCCCCGGCCGTGGCCAGACCCGCCATGGCGGCCGGCTCGGGGGTCGGGGCCGGCGCGGGCCGGCGCCGGCTCGAGAAGAGCGACTGCAACTGACGGGCATAGTACGAGACGATGCCGTCCGGGTTTCGGGCCACGAAGATAGCGCCCAGGCCAAAGAGAGCGGGCGGGACGCTGCCCCATCGGACCGGCACGTAGTTGAGAAAGATGGCCGGGATGAAGGTGAACGTCAATCCCGCCAGCATCGCGGCGGGGTTGGACCGAATCCCGGTCGTGACGAGAATGGCCAGCCAGACGAGGCCGGCCAGCGTCGCGTAGTTGGAGGGCAGGGCGACTTTGGTGTACGAAGCCAAAAAACCCCCTCCGATGCCGGCCACGAACGCTGCGATCCCCGACAGAAGAACCTTCATCTGCAGCACGCTCAGGCCCAGGGTGCGGGATGCCGGTTCGCTCCAGCGGACCGCGTTGAGACCCAGCCCCGTCGTGGATCGTCGCAAGTTCACGATGAGCAATGAGACGATGCAGACGACACCGAGCATGAGATAGCTGAAGGCCTGATCGCTCTGGGCGAACGACGGGCGATCCAGGTTCACCCCGACCCCAAACTGGAAGAACACGTTCCGGGAGAACACCAGGTTCTCCATCAGCAGGCCAAAGGTCAAGGTGACGAGCGCGACATAGAGATCGCCGAGGCGGATGGTGAGCAACCCGATCACTGTCCCCATGGCGGCGGCCAGCACTCCTCCTGCCAGGATCCCCGCCAGGACGGGCCACCCGTGGCGGGTCGCCAGCTGGGCGGCGGCGATCCCTCCGACCCCTGCGAAGGTGATCTGGCAGAGCCATATCATCCCTCCCTCCCCGGTGACCAGGGTGTAAGAGAGGAAGATGACGGCGAAACACATTGACTCCCCGACCAGGCCCACCCAGAACCCGTGCAACACCAGTGGGAGGATGGCGACGACGGCCACCATGGCGAGCGGGGCAAGCCAGTTGTCGCCCAACCCTCGCTGAGCGCTCAAACCGAGGGCGGTGCTCGGCTGCATTCCGCCATGAGGACGGATCGCTCGGTCCAGCGGTCCCCCGACGCTGCTTGCCTCGACGACCCTGCCACTACGGGCAAGGTGGTACAGCAGGAACACCACGATGAAGGCGAAGGGAATTGACGGCAGAACGGCAGCGGTAAGCGAGCTGTTCGAGGGAAGAAATCGCTGAACGATGGCGCCGGCCACGCCCATCAACAGGCCCACGACCACGGCCGTCGGCAGGCTGCGCAACTTGGCGGCGATGACCGCCGCGAACGCCGCCGCGATGAGGAGGGTGTAGTCGCCCGGGTCCAGCCCGATGATGGGGGCGGCCAGCACCCCCGCCAGCCCGGCGAAGAAGACGCTGACCGCCCAGACGCCGATGGCAACGCGGGAGGGGCTGGTTCCGCACAGGGATGTCATGGCTTCGGAATCGACCACGGCCCGAACCCGCAGCCCGACGTCCGTGTAGCGCAACACCAATCCCCCGACGACGACGGTGGTGAGCACGCAGGCGTACACAATCAGCTGATCGAGTGTGACGGCGACACCGGCCACGTGGAAGATGCGGACCGGTTCGGGAGCCAGGCCGGGAACCCGGAGGATCGACTTGTTACCGAACAAGAGCGTCCCGATCGGCGGAATGGTGACCGCCAACCCGATTGTGGCCACCACCTTGATGAGCGGTGACGACATACGCAGATGCCGGAACAACAGCGCGTAGAGCACGACGCCCAGCGCTGGCGCCGCGATCCCGATGGACACAATGGCGGCCGGCGCGATCGCCCATCCCTGCTGAACGTGGAGGTAGTAGTAGAGGCGGGCAATGAACCAGGCGAGCGACCCAAACGCGAAGTTCAATATGCCGGCCGACACATAGGTAATAACCAGGCCGGATGCCGCGATCGCATAGATCCCGCCCAGGACGAGTCCCGCAATCGCATACTGGAGCACGGCCATCCCCCTGGACGAAGCTCAAACCGAGTATAAGCACGCCTCCCGTGGATGGCGGTCCGGCTCACAGGACGAGCCAGCCGCTCGACACCAGCGGGGCTGGTACATTCCCTGCTTTCTCGCCGATCCTCCGGAGGGATGAGCACGCCGATTCTTCAGACCGAAGCGTTGTCGGTGTCATATGGGCCGGCCAAGGCGTTGTTCGATGTCTCCATCGACGTTGACGACGGTCAGGTGGTCGCGGTGCTGGGCGCGAATGGCGCCGGGAAGAGCAGTCTCGCCCGAGCGGTGGCAGGGCTGGTTGCCCCGGCGTCTGGACGGGTGTTGCTCGCAGGAGAGGACATCACCGGCCGGCCAGCCCATGTGGTGGCCCGGTTGGGGCTGAGCTACGTGCCCGAGGGACGTGGCATCTTCCCCGGGTTGTCGGTGATCGACAATCTGCGCATGTTCGTGCGCCAGATGGGGCATGACCAGGACGCTGACGCCGGGGTCGAGCGGGCCTTCCAGTTGTTTCCGGTGCTGGGCGAGCGGCGCCACCAGCGGGCCGGGACGCTGTCGGGCGGCGAGCAGCAGATGCTGTCACTGGCTCGAGTCCTGGCCTGCCGCCCGAGGGTGGTCATCGCCGACGAGCCTTCGCTCGGTCTCGCCCCGCTGTTGATCGACGTCGTGTTCGAGAGCCTGGCCCGGGCCCGAGAAGAGGGCGTCACTATTGTCTTAATCGAGCAGTTCATCCATCGAGCCTTGACGTTTGCCGATCGGTGCCTGATCCTGCAGCGGGGTCGCTTGACCTGGTCGGGACCGGCAACCGATGCAAAGGCTGAGGTCGTGGCGCGCTATCTGGGCGCTGACGTGGCCGCGGTGGTCGGAGAGGCAGAGGCGGTCGCTGAGCTGGTGACACCAGTCGTCAATCCGGACCAGCCGGCCGGCCGATAGCCATCCTGGGCAGGACAGCGAAGGAGCCAGCTCGTGCAACTCGACCTCACCGCTGACCAGGAGCTCCTGCGCAGCACCGCGGTGAGGTTCATGGAGCGCGCATGGCCGCTCGCCAAGGTGCGGCACCGAGCCGACCATGATGCTCATCTCGAGCCCGAGTACGCCCGGCAGGCAGGCGAGCTCGGTTGGTTTGCCATGTTGGTGCCGGAGGAACTCGGTGGCGGCAGCGTTTCGGGCGCGGGGCTGCTTGACGCCGCCGTCGTCGCGGAAGAGCGAGGCCGGTTGCTCCAACCCGGGCCGTTCGTGCCTATGAACGTGGTCGCCTGGGCACTGTCGGCCGCCGGCGATGACCGGCAGCGGCGAGAGGTGCTCCCGGCGCTGCTGGCAGGTGAGTCCCTTGCCACGTGGGCCGTCGCCGACGCCGGCGGCGACTGGACACCTGAAGGCGGCGTTGCCGCCGAGAGGAGTCGCGGCGGCTTCCGGCTCTCGGGCGCCAAGAGCCTTGTCCAGGACGCCCACATCGTCGACTGGATCCTGGTGGCGGCTGCGACCGACGCCGGCCCGAGCCAGTTCCTGGTGGCCGCCGCCACGCCCGGGCTGAGCGTGACCCGGCTGGACGGCCTCGACCTGAGCCGTGATCTGTGCCAGGTGCAGTTCCGCGATGTGGAGTTGCCTGAATCAGCGCTCGTCGGGGAGATGGGCGGCTCGACCGACCTGATCGGCCATCAGCTCGACGTCGCACTCTCGCTGACGGTCGCCGAGTCAGTCGGCGTCATGGATCGTGATTTTGAGGTCGTGGTCGAGTACGCCAAAGCCCGTACGGCTTTTGGACGCCCGATCGGATCGTTTCAGGCCGTCAAACATCTGCTGGCCGACACCGCGCTCCTCCTCGAGACCAGCAAGAGCATGGCCGTTGCGGCTGCCCGTGCGGTGCAGGAACAACGTGAAGATGCTGCTCTCGTGGCGAGCATGGCCAAGGCCATCATCGGGGACAGCGGGATCGATCTTGCCCAGAACTGCCTCCAGGTCCTGGGCGGGATCGGGTACACGTGGGAACACGACCAGCATTTCTATCTTCGCCGGTTGACCACGGACGCCAGTCTGTTCGGTGAACCGGCCTGGCACCGCGAGCGGATCTGCCGGCTCTTCAACCTCTAGGCCGTGACCGGCTGACTTCTACTTGACTCTTCCGGTCCAGTGCTCGGCGTCGCGGATGACCTGGTTGAAGGGCTTGTCGGTGTCGAAGCTCGGCTCCCGTGGCAATCCCAGCACCCGCTCGCCGATGCCGTTGCGCTGCATCTCGTTGGTGCCGCCGGCGATCGACATGACTCGACCGTTCAGGTAGTTGATCGAGGTCACCATCCCGTCGAAGTCGTCATGCTCCCAGAGCAGGGCCGCCCCCCGGCCGATCTCCATGCCGATGCGGGCCCGTATGGGTGTGAAGGTGCCCATGGCCAGCTTTCCATATGCGGCGACACCGGGATCGAGGCCTCCGGAGCTTCGCATGATGCCGGCCAGCCGGTCGAGGAGCTGGGTGTAGGCGTAGTCGTTGATATGAGCGCGGGCGATGAGCTGCCGCACGTAAGGCTCTTTCTCCCGTCCGAGTCGCTGGGCCAGGGCCACCAGGTCGGGGGCCAGCTGGCGCGTCCCCCCGGGGCCCGTCCGGGTGTTACCGCTGCCTCGCTCGTACACGAGCATGGTCTGGGCGACCGCCCAGCCATGGTTGACCTCGCCGATGATGTCGTCATCGGACAGTTCTACGTCGTCGAAGAACTCCTGGCAAAACTCGGAGTCGCCGTTGATCTCCATGATGGGTTGAATCGTCACGCCCCGGGCGTCAGTGCGCACCGCGAACCAGGTGAGGCCCCGGTGCTTCGGCACTTCCCAGTTGGTCCTGGCCAGGCACATGCCGTAGTCGGAGTAGTACGCCCCGCTGCTCCACACCTTGGAACCATTGAGGATCCATCGATCGCCGTCGCGCGTCGCGCTCGTTCTCACGCCCGCCAGGTCGGACCCGGCCCCTGGCTCGGAGAAGAACTGCGCCCACAGTTCTTCGCCCGCCAGGATCCTCGGTATGTGGAACCGGAGGAATTCGGGCGACGCGTGGGCCAGCATGGTCTGGGCGCAGACCCCGAAGGTGGTCCCACCCGCGACTCCGAAGTCGGGTAACGCATATCCCTGGGCGACCTGGTAGAACGCTCGTTCATGGGCCGGGGTCAGCCCCTGGCCCCCGTACTCCGCCGGCCAGGAAATACCGGCGTACCCGGCGTCGTACAGCTTGCGCTGGACCACCCGCTGGGACGCAATGCCCTCGATCGTCTTGTGGTCAGTTCCGCGTGGCCGGACGGCCGGCGTCGAGGGATCACGCACGGGCAAGTTGTCGGCCAGCCAGCGACGGGCCTGTTCACGGAACTCTTCGACTTCGACCGGTTGCACGCTCATGGGATGACGGGGAAAAAGGGGCGACGGCATTGTCGCTCACGACAAGGGAGTCCGGCCACTCGAGGGATATGCTCATCGTGTTGGCCTCGGTCCTGGTTGCTGGAGGGGAGGTAGTGATGGCTGACAATGGGGAGCGCATCACCAAGAGTTTTCCCGTCTTCGACTGCGACGCCCACGTCAACGACCCCCTCGACATCTGGGAACGCTATGTGCCCCGCGACAAGCAGGACCTGGTCCGCCAGACCTACTTCCGCACGGACGAAGCTGCGTTCGTCAACGGCACTACCCGTTGTATCGGCGGTGGCAATGCCGAGTTCGCGCCGATGTACAACCCCATTCTGATCGCCGGTCCCCAGATGAACAAGAAGATCATGCGGAAGCTCATCTCCATGATGCCGCTGACCGACGAGCAGCGAGAGTACGTGCGTCACGCAGGCGGGTTTGACGCCGCTGCCCGCCTCAAAGAGATGGATCTGATGGGCATCGACCAGGTCCTGGTCATCCCGACGATGGTCATCATGAACCTGCCGTTCGCAGAAAACGCCGAAGGCGTCGACGTGTTCTGCCGTGCCTACAACGACTGGGCCCGCGACTGGTGCGCCCAGTACCCCGACCGCCTCTTCGCGGCCGCTCTGTTGCCGCTGCAAGATCCCGAGCGAGCGGAGAAAGAGGTACGACGTGTCAAGGACCTGGGCTTCTCTGTGGGCCTCATTCGGCCCATCGACGCCCGCGGCGCCTATCCAAATGACATTGGGCGGGTGCTCGCGTCCGGGGGCCATGAGGCAGGGCCAATGGAGCCGTTGTTCCGGGCGTTCGAGGAGACCGGTCTCGTCCTCGGTATGCACACCTTTCCGGCTGGTGTCATAGGCCGCACCGCCTTCCCCGGCGCGCTGAGCTCGCCGGGCGAGCTCCTCAATCAGGCAGGTGTCGACTCGCAAACGCTGTCGTTCATCTTCGAGATGCAGGCCTGGCTGGCTCAAGTCTTGCTTGGCGGGTTTCTGGACCGGTACCGGAACCTGAAGATGGCAGTGTTCGAATCCAACAGCCAATGGCTCCCCTACATGCTCGAGACGTGTGACCGCCTCTTCAGGCTCTATGCCAATGAGCGGCAGGTGAAGGCGGAACGGCTTCCCTCCGAAGCGTTCTACGAGCAATGCGTCATCTCGTTCGAGTCGGACGAGGAGCCGACCATGGTCCAGTGGGACCGTTTCGACAGGATCGGTATCTGGGCGTCGGACTGCTACCACCATGACGGAGCCGATGCCTGGAGTGCGATTCGCGCCATGCGAAGGGTCGGCGTCCCCGAGGACACCCAGGCCCGGCTCATGGGCGGCAATGCCTGCCGCATCTATGGCATCGAGCCCAGGTCCTGCGTCAGCACCGAACCACCGCCGATCGCCCGGCCCGACTGGTTCCCTCAGGGTCGGGAGCTGGAAGAATGGGCGGACATCGTCGCCCACCCCCGCGAGCACACGGCCGATATCGAGCAGGGCGGCATCGTCGCCGGTCAGCCGGTGGATATTGCCGCATCGGCCCGGATGCGCCGCGAGGGCGCCTACTAGGGCGAGGACGGGGTCGATGATCATCGACGTGGACAGCCACGTGTATGAGCCAGAGACGATCTGGACGGAGTACCTGGGCGAAAAATCCGCAGCGGGCTCCTTTGCGCTCGGGCCCGACGGCGTCGTGCTCAACGGCACCATCGCCAGGCCGCTGGATCGGTCGAAGATCAACCGCCGGGCCATCTGGCGCCCGGGGATGACGCCGGAGTCGATCGGCCGGCTGGATGCAAACCGCGACCAGCCCCTCAATCCGGGGGCCTGGGACCCTCACGCCCGGCTCGCCGATCTCGACGCCCTGGGCGTCGACCAGCAGGTCGTTCTGCCCACGCTGTTCGGGGAATACTTCCCCGCTGTCCAGGACCCTGACGCCGCCGCGGGTCTGGCTCGGGCCTACAACGACTGGGCCCACGATTTTGCTCAGGCGGGCGAAGGGCGCCTGCACCCGACGGCGGTCATCCCCCTTCAGGCGGTCGACGACGCGGTGGCTGAACTGGAGCGATGCGCCCGTCGCGGCTTCCGGTCAGTGCTGATGCGGCCCATGTTCGTGGCCGGCCATGATGCCCACGCCCAGATGCCGCCCATGCTGGTGACCGCGGCCAATCCGAACGGTGTGTTCATCGACAACGCGGTGTTTCGCCCCATTTGGGCTCGCATTGAGCAGCTTGGGCTCGTGGCCTGCATCCATCCGTACCTCGGCATCGCCAACAACGAGGCCACGTCAGAGGGCACCTTCGTCGAACGGGTGTCGGACAAACTGGGCATCGGGCACACGGTGGCCGAACCGGTGGCGTACATGCAGGACAACGCCATGTTCCTGGTGGTCGCCCTTTTTCACGGCCTCCTCGAGGATTACCCCCGCCTCAAGCTCGCCCTGTTGCACTCGGGAGCGTCGATGGTGCCGATCGCGATCGAGAAGGCCGAGACGTACCTGTGGCTGTCGCCCGGCTCGATGATGGGCGCCGCCCCGGTGTGCCTGGAGCCCGAGGAGGTCTTCGACCGGTCCAGCGTGGTCGTCGGCTTCGACGGCTGGGAGTCGGCTGCGCCCCGGCTGGCGGACTTGTTCGGGCCGAAGGGCGCCTGGGGATCGCGCTATCCCAACCACGACACGTCAAGCCCGGCCGAGGCGATCACGCTTCTCGAGCAGTATCAGACGCCCGCTGCCACCATCGAAAGGCTGCTCGGGGATAACGCCGCCCGCTTGTTTGGCCTGGAGGCTCCCGCGAACGTTTAGGCCCGCTTGGTCAGACCAAGGGCGGCGGCAATCGTCGCCATTCCTGCCAGCCACGCATCAGAATCGCCTCGTTCCAGCGTCACCAGGAGGTGCTGGATGCCGGCCGCCTCGTACGCCTCGCGCTGGGCCCGCATCTCCTCTCCGCCCAGCGCCGCGGGGTCCCAGGAGACTCGCAGCGAGATGGTGAAGCCGTCTTCGGGCCGGGCGCCGCGAACGCGCTCGACGAGGGCGCGGGCATCTTGCGGCTTGACCCCGATCCCGTGATAGCCGTCGGCCCGGCGGAAGGCCCGGTTGTACGCCGCGTCGCTGGTCCCGCCGACCCAGATGGGGATGTCATGGGCCGGCTTGGGCAAGACGCGGATGTCCTTGAAGGCGTAGTAGCCGCCGTCGTGACTCGAGGGGTCGTCTCGCCAGGCAGATCGAAACAGGTCGATGATCTCGTCCAGCCGCCTGCCACGGTGGTCGAACGGCGCGTGCAAGGCCTCGTACTCCGCCTTGGACCATCCGATGCCGATGCCCACCGTCAGCCGGCCCCGGCTCATGTTGTCGAGGGTCGCGAGTGTGTTCGCCAGCGCCAGCGGGCTGGTGTACTGCGGGCCGACCAGGACGCTGGTGCCCAGCCCGACCCGCGATGTGGCGCAGGCCGCGAAGGCCAGGCTGATCAAGGGGTCGTACAGATACGGAGCCGGGTAGGCCTGGTCCTTGGGGATCACCAGGTGGTCGCTGACCCAGACGTCGTCGAAGCCGAGCTCCTCCGCCCTTCTCGCAGCCTGCTCGACGCCGCCGGGCACCGCCGCCCGTCCGAACTGGGGCAGGTGGATGCCGAATCGCATGGCGCGAGCTAACCACAGGCGAGGCTCGGTTCATTCTCGGAAGACTTACCCACATCTCGTGTGGGTAACGGTTCCGAGAATGCGATTCGCCGGTGGCTCGCCGCGGCAACACGGGCGGGCCCGGCGGTGCTGCGCGCGTATCAGGCCCGGACTTTGTCCTTGCTGGCCGGCACGATCGGCGGCGCGTCCTTCCAGCTCATGATGCCGTCTTCGGGGAGCCCGGCCGGCATGCGGTTCTCGTGGACCTCGGCCCAGTGGGCGTGGTTGAGCTGATGCAGGGTGAAACAGGCCTGCAGGGCGTTGTAGAAGCCCATGTTGTCCACCGACTGGTTGACCGATTCCTTGATCAGCAAGGCGGTCATGGTCGGCAACGCCGCGATCCTGCGGGCGAAGTCCAGCGTCCGGTCGCCTAGCTCCGCCGCGGGGAAGATCTTGCTGACCATGCCGAGCCGGTGGGCCTCCTCGACGGTGATCGAGTCACCAGTGAGCATCAGCTCTTTGGTCTTTCGGGCGCCGAACTCCCACGGGTGGGCGAAGTACTCGACGCCGCACATGCCGAGCCGCGTCCCCACGACGTCGGCGAACTCGGCGTCGTCCGCCGCGACGATCAGGTCGCAGGCCCACATCAGCATCAACCCTGCGGCGTAGACGGTTCCCTGAACCTGCGCAATGGTGATCTTGCGGAGGTTCCGCCAGCGGCGGGTGTTGTCGTAGAAGTAGTGCCACTCCTGCAGCATTCGCGCCTCAGTGCCTTTCCTCGTCGCCCCGTTGACGGCGTAGCTGGGGTGAGCATCGGGGCCCCTGTACTCGGCCCTGGCCTCCTTGGAGCCCAGGTCGTGACCGGAGGAGAAGATCGGCCCGGCGCCACCGAGAATGACGACCCGTACCGTGTCGTCCGCCTCTGCGGCCAGGAAGGCGTCACCCAGCTCGACCAGCATGCCCCGGTTCTGGGCGTTGCGGCTCCCCGGCCGGTTCAAGAGGATCCGAACGATGCTGCCCTCATCGTGGCTTTCGACGGTGAGGTACTGATAGTCGCGCATGAGCCTTAGCCTTCCTCCGCTGAAACAAAGGCATACTCTACTGACGGTCACAGCCACGAGGAGCGGGCGCCATCGGGGGAGGACAGCAACGGGTGGTGGGGCCTGCACCGTCGGCACAATCGCCGCACAATCGCGGCACTACCGCCGCACGCCGCACAACCGTCGCACAACCGTCGCAGAAAGGAGGCTCACGGTGCCGGAAGTCGAGCTTCCGTCATACGCGGAGTTGCTGACACGGAAAGACGGCCGGCCGCCGGGTACGGCCTGGGGGGTCTTTGGTGATCACGACGAGCTGGGCACTGTCAACCTTCTGACAACGGCCCGCGTCCTGGCCGGCGTCCGGGAGGTGCGCCGGGGAGATGTGCACTCACTCAACTGGAGGATCGACCAGCCGTCACCCAATCCGTGGCGGGAGCCGCCGAAGCGGACGCACCTCAGTGCGGGCAACGCGGTTGGGCGCGACGACTACCTCGCTCCCTTCTACCTTCAGTTCTCGACCCAGTGGGACGGACTGCGGCACGTCCGGCTGGCCGAGGGCTTCTACAACGGCGTGTCGGCCGAAGCGGTTGATGCGCCCGATGCCACCATCCTGGGCATCCAGGCGTGGGCCCATCACGCCATCGTCGGGCGGGGAGTGCTGCTGGACGTGGCCGGGCATCAGGCCGCGGCCGGACAACCGATCGATCAATCCACCCGCTTCGAGATCGGTCCCGATCTCCTGGACGCCACGATGGAGGCACAATCGGTGCAAGTGCTCGAGGGCGACATCCTGCTGATCCGCACCGGCTGGGCGGGCTGGTATGAGGCACTTTCCACCTCGCAGCGGCAGGAGGCGCTGACGGCGCATTCGCCCCAACCGGGACTCGCCCCGAGCGAGGAGATGGCCACCTGGCTGTGGGACCATCACGTGGCGGCGGTTGCTGCCGACAACACCGCGCTGGAAGCGGCGCCACTCCAGTTTCAGGGTGGCCGGTTCTTGCATCCGCGACTCATTGCCGGATTCGGCCTGGCCATCGGTGAGCACTTCTGGCTGGATGACCTGGCCGCAGCCTGCACGGAAGAGGCGCGCTGGACGTTCTTCTTCACCTCCGCACCCCTCAATGTTCCTGGTGGTGTTGGCTCACCGCCCAACGCGCTGGCCATCCGCTGATGACCGAACCGGGAATCCTCGACGGCATTCGCGTCATCGACATCACCGAAGGGCTGGCTGGATCGGTCGCGTGCCTCTTGCTGGCGGAGTCGGGTGCCGATGTCGTCAAGGTCGAGCCACCGGGACATAGCGCCGCCCGGGCGCGGTCAAGCTTTCGTACCTGGAACCGCAGCAAGCGCAGCGTGGTCGTCGACCTCGAGACGGTGGCCGGCCGGGAACAGCTCCAATCGCTGCTGGGCGCGGCCGATGTTGTTGTCCATGAGTACCCACCGAACCGGGCTATCTCACTCGGGCTTGACGACCCGACGCTTGCGACCCGCTTTCCCCGTCTCATCGTCTCATCGGTGCTGAGCTGGCCGGCGAACCATGCCCTCGCCGACCGGCCCGTGGACGAGCTCCTCGCCATGGCTCGTCTGGGAATCTGCGATGAACAGCTGCCAATGCGCCGGTCCGGACCGGTGTTCATTCGCTTCCCGCTCGGGAGCTGGGGGGCGGTTTACCTGGCCGCGTCGGGGATCGTCGCCCGGCTGCTCGTCCGACAGCGGAGCGGCATTGGGGGAGCGGCCCACACCAGCCTGGTCCAGGGAGCGATGGTGCCCATGGGCATGCACTGGTCCCGGGCCGAATCGCCTCCACCTTCGCTAGCTATCGGAATGCCCAAGGAGAGCCGCGGTTCGCAGGCAACCATTTTCGAGTGCGCCGACGGGGTGTGGATCCACATCATGAAAAATCCTGACGGCGTGCCCTTGATGCAGAAGCTGCTGGCCGACATGGGACCGGCGCGGGTGGCAGAGCTGAACGCCGGCGCCGACGACTCAGCCTTTGGTTATCCCAATCGGGGCGCCAACCAGGCCGCCTTCCGGATGCGCCCGAGCGAGGAATGGCTGCGGGAGCTGTGGGCCCACGACGTTGCCGTGCAGCCGGCCCTTCCCTTCGGCGCCATCTTCGACGACGAACAGGCCCGGAGGAATGGTTATGTCATCGAGCTCGATGACCCCGAGGTGGGCCGGATCGTCGCCGGTGGCCTGCCCATCAGCGTCGAGCCGCCGCAGCGCATCGTCCGGCCGGCGCCTCGGCACGGCGAGCACACCGATCAGGTGCTGGCTGAATGGGTCGCTCCGCCCGCCCCCGCCGAGCGGCGGCAAGACGTCACGACCCGCTCGGCCGGTCGCCGTCGTCATCCACTGGAGGGCGTCAAGGTCCTCGACCTGGGCAACTACCTCGCCGGCCCCTACGGGCCGATGCTGCTCGCCGACCTCGGGGCCGACGTGGTGAAGGTGGAAGCGACGACCGGTGATGCCATGAGGTTTGTCGCATGGGCGTTCGCCGGGTGCCAGCGCGGCAAGCGAAGCGTGGCGCTCGACCTCAAGGCGAAAGCCAGTCGCGTTGCCCTTGAGGCGCTGGTGCAGTGGGCCGACATCGTGCACCACAACCTTCGCATGCCCGCCGCCCGGCGCCTCGGCGTCGACTACGAGTCGCTGCGGCCTGTCAATCCACGAATGGTCTACTGCCACACCACTTCCTACGGCCCGACCGGCGACCGGGCCGACTGGCCCGGCTACGACCAGCTTTTCCAGGCCCAATGCGGTTGGGAGGTGCTCGCGGCCGGAGAGGGCAACCCGCCCATGTGGCACCGGTTCGGTTTCATGGACCACCAGTGCGCCCTCTCGTCGGTTCTCGCCTGTCTGCTGGCGCTCTACCGGCGGGCGGAGTCCGGCGAGGGCCAGTTCGTCGCCGGCTCGCTGCTGGGCGCCGGGGCGCTCACGGCCAGTGAGACGTACATCGGGCCAGACGGCCGGCTGGCGCCCTATGACGTAGTCGACGCCGATCAGACCGGTACCGGGCCGGGTTACCGGATCATCGAGGTGGCCGACGGCTGGGTCGCGGTCGCGGCCCGAGGGGGCGAGCAGCTCGAGTCACTCTGCCGAGCGGCGGGAGTTACCGACGCCGCCCAGGTCCCGGCGGCTCTGCGGACACGTCGTCGCCAGGCGGTGCTCGGCCAGCTCGACGCCGCCGGGGTGCCGTGCGAGCCAGTGCTCGAGAACCAGCGCGACCCGTTCTTCGACGACCCCGCCAATATCGCCGCCGGCCTGGTCGCCAGCTATCAGCACGCCGAATGGGGCCCCCTGCAGCAGCCCGGCGGGCTCTGGTCGTTCGGCGACCTCGACGTCCGGCTCGAGTACCCGCCTCCCGCGCTGGGCCAGCACACCGTCGAGGTGCTGAACGAAGTCGGGCTGGCAAAAGCCGACATCGACAGCCTCATCTCGTCCGGCGTCGCCCGCACCTTCTGACGCCGGTTCAGGTCCTCGACTGCGTGCCGACCAGCAGGGACCGGAAGGGAACGTCCCGGTCGACCTGAGGTTCGCGCGGCAGGCCCAGCACACGTTCACCGATGATGTTGCGTTGCACCTCGTTGGTTCCCCCGGCCAGCGATCCGCCCGGAGCGCTGGTGACCATCGAGCACCACCGGCCGGCCTGACGATCGGCCGGGAGCCACGCCTGAGCCGGCAGCCCGGCGATGCTGGCCGCCACGTCGGCCATGCGCTTACCCAGCTCCGCGCCGGCCAGCTTGGCAATGGACCCCTCCGGCCCGGGCGCCCGTCCGGCCCGAACCGCTGACTGGATGCGGAGGCCGAGATAGCGCTGCAGGGTCTCACGAATGTAGAGGTCGACCAGCCGCTGACGGACGACCGGGTCGCGCGAGACGCCAGCGCGCTGGGCAAGGCCGATCAACGACTTCACCCCAACGCCGGCCCGCCGGACGTTACCGCCCGCACCGATGGCAACGCGCTCGTTCATGAGCATGGTGATGGCGGCCGACCAGCCCTGGTCGATCTGGCCGAGGACATTGGCCACCGGGATTCGCACGCGGTCGAAGAACACTTCGTTGAAGTTGGCGCCACCGTTCATCTGCCGCAACGGCCGGACCGTGACCCCGGCGGAGTGCATGTCGACGATCAGCATGGTGAGACCCCGGTGCTTGGGTACGTCGGCGTTGGTGCGGGTCAGCAGGGCGCCAAAGTCGGCGTAGTGAGCGCCGGAGGTCCAGACCTTCTGCCCGCTCACCACGAACTCGTCGCCGTCCCGCACCGCCCTCGTCTGCAGGCTGGCCACATCCGAGCCGGCGCCCGGCTCGGAAAACAGCTGGCACCAGATCTCGTCGGCTCGCAACAGGTGCGGGATGTAACGCTGCTTTTGGGTTTCCGTCCCGGCGGCGAGGATGGTCGGGCCACACATCCCGAACCCGATGGTGAGCGGGGCAACCGGAAGGTCGTAGCCGGCCGCCTCCTCGTTGAAGGCCTGTTGATAGCGGCCCGGCAACTCCTGACCGCCGTAGGCCTTCGGCCACGTCAGGCCGGCCAGGCCGGCGTCAAACAGCGCCGCTTGGTACGCCTTGGTATCGGCCAGAATGCGCTGGCTTGATGCTTCCGTTGGGGGCGCATCGAACAGGTCCTCCTGCTCGTTCTGCTGCTCGTCCTGCTGCTCGGCCCGCCGCCGGGGCCGGGCATTGCTCTCGAGGAAGCCGGCCACCCGGGCCCTGAACTCCTGGAGTTCAACGGTCTCCTCCGGTCCTGCATCGACTGTCGCCATGAACCGGCAGGATAGGCCGGTCGATGGCGGCAGGCTCTAGTCTCGGCAGCCGGTGACGCACGCCCCCCGCGACCCGCGCCCGGAAACGCCGGCTCGACCGCCCGGTTCAGCTCGTCGCACCAGCAGTATCTCGATCCTGCGATCGCACGGCTCAGGCCAGGATCTGCTGCTGGCGGGCCGCGCCCGGGACGTGGTCACCGGCCTTGACGGAACGGGTTCGGTCGTCGCGGCGGCTGAGGTCATCGCCACCCTGGACCGGGCGAGGAAGCTGCAGGCACTGGACGCCGACCCGGATGGCGATCTGGCCGCGGTGCTGGTCGGTTCACCGGTGGCCTCCGGCTTTCGCCGGCTGGTCGATGCGGCCGTGCCGCAACACCGGCAGGCGCAGTCACCCCTCTATTTGCTGCTCGACGATCTCCCGGTGGCGGCGCTCATATCCGGGTATGCGGAGCTCTACTTCCGGCCCGACATGGTCGGCGACCGTCCTGCTGGCCATCCGAGAGCGGATGTGTGCTCGGGCTGGCGGGCTGACGGCACGATGATGAACGCCATCCGCGATGAAGGCCGGATTCCCGTTCCGATCGGGCCGGTGACCCCACCGTTCGAGCGTCAGGGGGACGACCTGTCGTGGCATCGGCTCGAGCCCCTGCCTCCGGGTGGCATGCGCCGCCACCGACGCCTCGACGTCTACCGCGACGTCGACCGCGAGACACCGCTTCGGGTCGACGCCATGTTTCGCGACACCCACGTTGACCCCGACGGGGTGGAGACCGTTCTCCACGAGTACTCCGTCGAAGCGACCGTGGATGAGGAGCTGCGGGTCACCTGGATCGAGGCGACTCCCCGGGTCCTCCCGTGGATCGAGTGTCCGTGGGCAGCAGCGAGCGCCACCCGCCTGTACGGAGAGTCGGTAGCCGGGTTGCGGCGATCGGTGAGGGACGGCTTCCACGGCGTCGAGACCTGTACGCATTTGAACGACATGCTGCGGTCGCTCGCCGACATCGCCCCTCTGGCGGCGCTGCTGACGACGGTTTGACCGGGCCGGACGCTCAGGGCAAGTATCGCCCCCGGATGAAGACGCAACCGGTCCCCGCCCTCTTGCAGCTGGAAGCGCTGGGTGACGGCCGCTACCGGGCACCCAACCCGGGGGAAAGCCCCGAGCAGCGCGACGTTGTCTTCGGCGGCCAGATCCTGGCCCAGATGATCATGGCATCGGACCAGGCGGGGGGCGGCGCCAAGGACGTCAAGTCGATTCACACCATCTTCGCCCGGGCCGGCACCTACCAGCAGCCAATCGACCTGCAGGTGGAGTCCATGCAGGCGGGCCGAACCTGGGCCAGCGACACGGTGACGGCCTGGCAGGGAGATCGCCTCATTTCCCGTGCCCTGGTGCTGATGAGCATCGATGACCCCGATCTCATGCGGCACCAGACGGAGATGCCCGACGTTCCCGGCCCGGCAGACGCCAGGCCGGCGGCCAGCGGCATGGCATATCCCGGGGCCGAGCTGC
>JBPYFF010000217.1:0-3419 GCA_051984455.1 Acidimicrobiales bacterium
ACAACGATTCGAAGCGCCCCGGGTCGTGTATGCCCGCGTTGTTGACGACAGCGTCGAGACGGCCGAATGCCTCGATCGCGGTCTCGACGATCGACGTGGCGCCGGTTTCGTCGGCGACCGACGCGTACGCGGCGACGGCCATCCCACCGTTTGCCTCGATCTCAAGGACAACTTCGTCGGCCGGTGCCGGGGACGATCCTCGCCCGTCGATCGCACCGCCAGCGTCCGCGACGACCACGCGGGCGCCTTTCGAGGCCAGGAGCAGGGCGTGGCACCGTCCGATGCCCCGGCCTCCACCCGTCACGATCACGACTCGATCGTCGAACCGCAGCTCGCTCATTCCTTCACCCCCGTCCTTTGCCCAACAGCATGGGAAAGACGCTCACCGACCGGATCCCCGGGCTGTAATCGAGCTCGACACCGGGTTGCAAGCGATAATCCGGGATGCGGCGATGCCACTCGCGCAGGGCGATGCGCAGCTCCAGGCGAGCCAGGTGGATGCCCAGGCAGAGGTGGATGCCGCCGCCGAATGCGAGGTGGCGGTTGCCGTCGCGGTCCCAGCGCAGGCAGTCGGCGGCGGGAAGCCCGTTGTCGTCAAGGTTGGCCGCACCGATGAGGGCGAGTACCTGATCGCCCGCGTGGATCGGGCAGCCGGCGATCTCGGCTTCCCGGGTGGCGACGCGAGCGACGGCCATGACCGGCGTCTCCCAACGCAGGAGCTCCTCGACAACACCCGGGATTGACTCCGGGTGTCTGACGAGCCGCCGCTGCTCGTCGGGGTGTCGGGCCAGATAACCGAAGAGGCAGTCCAGCGCGGCGGTGACCGTGTCCAGCCCGGCGATCAAGAGCTGAAACCCGATGTCGATGATCTCGTCGCGGCTCAGCCGGTCCCCTTCCACCTCGGCATCGAGAAAGTGGCTCACCAGGTCGTCGCGGCGCACGCCGGCGCGCTGGTCGAGCAAGGTCTCAAAGTAGGCGTAGATCGAGTCGGCGATCTCCTGCTGATAGGCGTCGGTCTCCGGGTGACCGAGCGGCTGCCCAACGACCACCTGGGGCCGGATGATTCCATCCTTCATCTGGAGGAAGCGAGGCAGCTCGTCGAGCGGCAAGCCGAGCATGGTGAGGAAGACCTGGGACGGTAAGGGCACTGAGAACTGCCTGGTGAAATTGACTTCCTGGTCGTCGATGAACTTGTCAATGAGATCATTGGCCAGGTGGGTGACTTGTCCCTCGAGGGACTTCATGCGCTGAGGTGCGAACAGGGGATTGAGGAGCCTTCGGTACTTGCGGTGCGCCGGGGGGTCGATCGACATCGGGATGAGGGGCCGGCGGGTCTTCAGATCGATGGCCGACATGTTGGATGAGAACACGTCGGCATCCCGAAGTACCGCGTCGACGGCGTCCCGGGAAGCCGCGACCACGCCGACACCATCCATTCGGAACACCGGTGAGCTCTCGACCAGCGCCCGGTAGGTCGGCTGAGGGTTGCGGGCGAGCTCAGGGTCGGCTGCGAGCGGTGCTGCACCGCGGTCGTGCCTCTCGGACATGGCGTGCAGGCTAGCCTGGTTGGGACCGAAGGTTTGGTCCGCATGCCGGCCGCGCTAGCCGCCGCTTCGAGCCAGGCGCTACCCGACGATGCCGAGTCGGGTACAGATGGTCGCGACTTCATCGAAAATCGAGGTCGGAACGGTGAAGGGGTTCGTGGCCGAGATTTCGTCGATATGCGTGGCGACATCGTCTGCGGTCGGATTGCTCCCCCCTTCGGCCAGCCAGCCGTCGGCCAGCCCCACGAAGACGCGGGCGAAACGACCGGCGCAGGCTGAGTAGTTGCGATGCGAGAAGTCGCACGCCCGACTGGCCAGGAAGACGACCAGGGGAGTGACGAGCTCCGGCTGGATAGCCCCCAGGAAGGCCGACTCCTCCCGGAGCTGCTCCCGGTCACCGACTGTTTCGGTGACCATGCGGGAGTAGCCGAACGGGAGGACCGTGTTGGCGAGAATCCGGTGCGGCGCTCCCTCGATCGCGATGACGTTCGTGAGCCCGAGTATGCCCGCCTTGGCCGCGGCGTAGTGCGCCGTTTGCGGCTGTCCGAGGAGTCCGGCCGAGGAGGTGATGAAGACGAACCGGCCGTAGCCCTGCGACTTCATCACACGGAAGGCCGGTTGACTGACGTAGAACCCGCCATCGAGGTGAACGTCGAGCATGCGCCGCCAGTCTTCGTGGGACAGGCCGTCGAAGTCCACGGTTTGGAAGATTCCCGCGTTGCTCACCACCGCGTCGAGGCGACCGAACCGTTCCACCGCGGTGCGCACAATGGCGTCTCCCCCGGAAGCGGTGGCAACCGAGTCGTATGAGGCGATGGCCACGCCACCGGTGTCCTCGATCTCCCCGACGACCCCGGCCGCGACGGTTTGGTCCCGGCCCTCGCCGCGTATGGTGCCACCCACGTCATTGACGACGACGGCCGCGCCCCGCCGGGCCAGCTCCAGGGCATAGAGCCGCCCGAGACCTCGGCCCGCTCCGGTGACGATGACCACCTGGTCGCTGAAGTCGATCACGCCGGGAGCGTACCCTGCTATCCAGACCAAATGTTAGGTTGTCACGCGGCCTTGAGGTAACAAGGGCGGAAAACAAGGATCAGGTTGCATGCCGTTCGTCGAGCAGTCAGGGAGGCGGGAGAACCTCTCCGAACCGGACGCCCTCGGTCGCTTCCGTCTGCTCGCCTGTGCCATCGCAGGGTGCACCGTGGAGTTGGCTCGAAGCGAATTGGGTTCGCACGCGTGGACGGACGGCATAACGATCTTCGTCGGCACCGAAACCACCGTGCATGACCAGTTGCGGTCAATCGCCGTTCAGGCGTCGCTGCTCGGCGCGGGGAGCCTGAGGCCGGAGGTCATTGCCCGCCTCAGCCGTCGTCCGGCGCTGGCTCGCCGGTACCTCACCATTGAGGGGCACCGGGCACTGCACGCGCAGGAGCCGTTCCTTCCCGCAGCGGCGAGGTCGATCCTCGATACGGAGATCGCGGCCAGGAGCAACTCGCCGGAGGAGTCGCTCGGGATCGCAATGAGCCGAGCAGCCATCGCCGCTCCTCCGCCGGAATTTGGCACCATCCTCGCCAAGCGCATTCGAACATCGGCTGACCGGCCCCTCGATGCTTCCTCAGATCGGCATGCGCCCGGTAGGAGCCGCGAGGACATGGCGCGGGAGCTGGCCGACGGCGACGACAGCCCCGTGATCCATCTCCTTTCGAGCCCGGTCGGAGGTGGTGGCCCGATCGGAAGGCTGCTCAAGCGGCTGCTCGGTGACGCTCGTTCGCAGGGCGGCGGCCCGCCGGGCGCCGATCCGGCTACGCACTCGACCTCGCGCTCCGACCGCGTGGCCAGCAACGCAGCAGTGACCACGGCGACTCCGCCCCTGTT
>JBPYFF010000218.1:0-2752 GCA_051984455.1 Acidimicrobiales bacterium
GTCTACAATCGGCTGAGTCGTACAGGCGTGTCATTCATCCGGTATCCGACGCCGTCCGATGACCGTCACACCCCGTCCGTAAGGTGAGCCCGGTACCGATCAGAAGCGACAGGAAGGGATCCCGGTGGAGCGAGACAAAGCCCTCGGCGTGGCGATGGGGCAGATCGAGAAGCAGTTCGGGAAGGGCGCAGTCATGCGGATGGGGGAGAACCTCGGCATGCAGATCGAGGCCATCCCCACCGGGGCTCTCGCCCTCGATATCGCCCTCGGCATCGGTGGCCTGCCTCGCGGCCGCATCGTCGAGATCTTTGGGCCCGAGTCATCCGGGAAGTCGACGCTGGCCATGCACGTGGTGGCGGAGGCGCAGCGCAACGGTGGGATCTGCGCCTATGTCGACGCCGAGCACGCCATGGACCCCGTATACGCCCGGGCCATCGGGGTCAACGTGGACGATCTGTTGATCTCCCAGCCCGACACCGGAGAGCAGGCTCTCGAGATTGCCGACATGCTGATCCGCTCCGGTGCGCTCGACGTGATCGTTATCGACTCAGTCGCGGCCCTCACCCCGCGGGCGGAGATCGAGGGCGATATGGGCGACAGTCATGTCGGGCTGCAGGCCCGTCTCATGTCGCAGGCCCTCAGGAAGCTGACCGCGACCCTCAACAAGTCCGACACCATCGCCATCTTCATCAATCAACTCAGGGAAAAGATCGGCGTTATGTACGGGTGCTTTTCCTACGGCACCCGGGTGACCCTGGCGGACGGCAGCCAGGAGAAGATTGGCAAGATCGTCAATCAGCGCATGCCCGTCGAGGTGCTGTCCTACGACCCTGAGGTCGGGGCAGTCGTGCCGAAGCGAGTCGTCAACTGGTTCGACAACGGAGTGACGGCTCAGTTCCTCCAGCTGACCGTGGCCCGGCCCGGCGGCAACGGCAGAGCTCAGTTGGGTTGCACAGCAAATCATCAGATCCGTACGCCCGCCGGATGGCGGGAAGCAGGTGAGTTGCAGGTGGGTGACCGAGTGCTGCAGGCCGTACCCTATTACCTGTCCGAGTTCCAGTGGCAGGTCATCCTCGGCGGGCTCATGGGTGACAGCGCCCTGTCCCGGACCCGAAGCGGCCATGGCGCCCGGTACCGCTTCGGCCACGGGGCCAGGCAGATGGGCTACGGCGACTGGAAGGCGTCACTCTTCGCCAACCTGACCAGTAGTCGATGGGTCCGCGCCGACGGAGCAGTGTTCCATGACGTCCAGCCGCTACCGGAACTGGCGGAGTTGCGGCAGGCCCTGTATATCGGTGGCAAGAAGGTCCTGAGCGAGGATTACCTGAAGCGTCTCACGCCGCTGTCACTCGCTGTCTGGTACATGGATGACGGTAGCTACATCGAGCGGGCCAAGGGTCTTCAGGCACGGACCCGTCAGGGAAGTGGTCGTATGGAAATCTGTGTCGAGGCTATGGAGGCAACCAGTCGCCGGCGCCTGGTGGACTACCTCGCCGATACGTGCGGAGTTCGTCCCCGGCTCCATCTGAGTGGTGCGGCCCAGAAGTCTGTCCTGACATTTTCCAAAGAGGAGACCGCCAAGTTTCACGCTCTGGTGGCGCCCTTCATTCACCCCTCGATGGACTACAAGCTGCAAGCTCGCTTTCGAGGTCAGTTTGCGGTCGAGCCGGTGTTCGCACCTGTGCGCTACGAGCTGATGCCATTGCCGATCGTCAAGGTCGGGCCCAAGCCCAAGACCCGCAGCATGCACCGCTTCGACATCGAAGTAGAGGGCAGCCACAACTATCTGGTTGATGGAGTGGTGGTGCACAACAGTCCCGAGACCACCCCCGGCGGCCGGGCACTCAAGTTCTATTCCTCGGTGCGCCTCGACATCCGCCGGATTGAATCCATCAAAAGTGGTGCGGAAGTTATTGGCAATCGGACGCGCGTAAAGGTGGTAAAGAACAAGTGTTCGCCGCCGTTCCGCCAAGCCGAGTTCGACATCATGTACGGCAAGGGAATCAGCCGGGAAGGCTCCTTGATCGACGTGGCCGTGGATCTCGGCATTATCAAGAAGTCGGGTGCCTGGTATACCTATGAAGGCGAGCAACTCGGCCAGGGCCGCGAAAATGCCAAGAGCTTCATCTCGGAGAACCTGGAGGTGATGATCGAGATCTCCGAGAAGGTTCGCCAGAAGGTAGGCCTCGGTGAAGGCTTCAATGGAGAGACCTCCCTGGGCACCGATCCGAGCGACGACGAGCCCATCAGCCTCGACGACTAGGGGGCTGCCCGCGAACTCGACGCCGGAACCTCCCTGCCTACTCAGGCCCTGCACCACGCGTTTTGACCAGTGAGTCTCTGGCGTCCAGTTTCTGGCCCGTCGATTAGCGCGCTGGAGACGTCGTCCCGACGCGCGCACCACAGCGGCATCTGCGCTGCATCCCGCCCCACGTAGACTTGTGTCGTGCCGTCCGCCGAGCCTCGCCGCTACTTCATCCGCACCTTCGGGTGCCAGATGAACGAGCATGACTCGGAGCGCCTCGCCGGCGTCCTCGAGCAGGACGGTCTGGTGGCCGCCGACAGCGTCGAAAGCGCGGACGTGATCGTGTTCAACACGTGCTGCATCCGTGAGAACGCGGACAACAAGCTGTACGGCCACCTGGGACAGCTCAAGGCCGTCAAGGACCGCCGGCCGGATCTCCAGATCGCCGTCGGCGGCTGCCTGGCCCAAAAGGACCGGGACCTGATCCAGCGACGCGCCCCCTGGGTG
>JBPYFF010000219.1:0-2110 GCA_051984455.1 Acidimicrobiales bacterium
CGATGTGGCCCACGCGTTGGCCAGCTTTGCCCGGTCGGAGAACGCCACCCAGCTGGTCCTCGGTGCCAGCAACCGATCCCGGGCGTCCGAGCTCATGCATGGCTCGGTGATCAACCGGGTCATCCGCGAGGCCGGGCCGATCGACGTGCACATCATTTCCCCGACGCGACCCGCCGTCGCCGGCATGCCAAAGTCGCCTCGCCAGCACCGTTTGGTCTCGATGCCACCCCGGCGCCGGTTCTTCGGCTGGGTGCTGGGCACCGCTGGCATCGCCCTGCTCGCCGCCACCCTGTCCCCCCTCCACTCTTCGCTGGGTTTGCCGGGTGCGCTGCTCTGCCTGCTCCTCGCGGTCGTTGCCGTCGCTGCGGTCGGCGGAGTGCCACCCGCGGTGGGCGCCACGGTGACCGCCTCGCTGATGGCCGACTTCTTCTTCGCCCCGCCCGTCCACAGCTTCCGGGTGTCCCGGTGGGTCGACGTGGTGGCATTGCTGGTCTTCTTCGCAGTGGCGGCAACGGTCAGCGCGCTGGTCGATCGGCTGGCCCGCCGAGGCCTTCAGGTCGCTCGGGCCCAGGCAGAGGCAGTCGCCCTGGCCAGACTGGCCGGCGGCTCGGTGCTCTCGGGAGCCGAGCCCCTTCCCGAGCTGGTCCGGGAGGTGCGCCGCACTTTCGATCTGGACGGTGTCGCCATCCTCTTGCCCGATGCCAACGGCTGGCGGCCGGTCGCGGCGGCGGGAGGTCCCATCCCGGGCCGGCCTGAGGAGGCCCCGTTTTCGGCCGAGCTCGATCAGGGGGCGGTTCTGATCCTCGCCGGCAGCGCCCTCAGCGCCGAGGACACCCGCCTGCTGGCGGCGTTCGTCGCCCAGCTCCGCCAGGCTCAGGAGCACATGCGCCTCGAGGCGGAGGCGGCGTCGGCTGGTGAGCTGGCCGAGGCGAACAGCCTGCGGGCCTCGCTCCTGGCCGGCGTCTCGCACGACCTGCGAACACCTCTGGCCTCGATAAAGGCCGCCGCCACCAGCTTGCTATCGGACGAGGTTCACTGGTCGCCGGACGATGTTCGCAACTTTTCCAGAACCATCGATGGTGAAGCCGACCGGTTGACCGGACTGGTATCCAACCTGCTCGACATGAGCCGGCTGCAGACCGGTGTGCTCCCGGTCTCCATGCGGCCGACGTCGATCGAGGACGTGCTGTACGCGTCCGTCGCCAGCATGGCCGACGACCACGGCTCGAACATTGCCATTGACGTCGCCGATTCCCTGCCCCTTGTGCAAGCCGATCCGGGGCTGCTCGAACGAGCGCTGGCCAACGTGATGGCCAACGCCCAGGCCTGGTCGCCGCCCGGTAACGCTGTCACGGTCGAGGCCGGGGTGGCCGGTGATCGGGTCGACGTACGCGTCATCGACCAGGGGCGGGGAATTCCGCTTGACGCGCGAGAGCGGGTCTTCCAGCCGTTTCAGCGACTGGGGGATGGGGCCGGTGGTCAGCCGACCGGCGTCGGCCTCGGCCTGGCGGTGGCCAAGGGCTTTGTCGAAGCGATGGGTGGTGAGCTGACCGTGGAGGACACACCTGGAGGTGGGACGACAATGGTCACCAGTCTGCGTCTGGCCGGGCCCAGCCCTGCGGTGGCGGCAAGCCGATGAGCACCGTACTCGTCGTCGACGACGAACCGGCCATCGTGCGCACCATGGACGTCAACCTGCGAGCCCGGGGGTACGACGTTCAGATCGCGGTCAGCGGGCACCAGGCCCTGGCGCTGGCCGCCCGCCGTCATCCGGACGTCATCGTCCTCGACCTCGGCTTACCGGACATGGACGGCGTGGAGGTCATCCGCGGGCTTCGAGGCTGGACATCTGTGCCGATCATCGTCCTTTCCGCTCGAACGGCAGAGGCACAAAAGGTGGCGTCGCTCGACGCCGGAGCCAACGACTACGTCAGCAAGCCCTTCGGCATGGACGAGCTCATGGCCCGGCTGCGAGTCGCCTTGCGAGTCCCGCCGACCGCGAACGAGGAACCGATCGTCGAGACGGCCGACTTCAGTATCGATCTGGCCGCCAAACGGGTCCGCCGGGACGGTCGCGACATCCGGCTGACGGCGACCGAGTGGCAAGTGG
>JBPYFF010000220.1:0-2609 GCA_051984455.1 Acidimicrobiales bacterium
GAGATGAGGTTTCCCTCCGACCGTCCGACTGCTGCTCCGATACCAGCTGAGCTGACGTTGCCCGACATCGCCTGGTATGGCACGGGTAGTGGGTACGTCCTCGTGGAACTCGCGAGCGCAGCTGCGGTCAGAGACCTTGAGCCTGATCTGACTGCCCTGGCCGCTCTCGGGACCCGGACGGTGATCGTCACCGCAGCCGGCGATCGGCCCGGCATCGATTGTGTGAGCCGGGTGTTCGCGCCGAACGCCGGCATTCCCGAGGACCCGGTCACGGGGTCAGCCCACTGCGCGCTGGCGGTGTTCTGGGGCGACCGGACCGGCCGGGAGGTCCTTACCGGGGAGCAAGCCTCGGCGCGTGGGGGCATCGTCAGGATGCGCCGCGATGGCGAACAAGTAATCCTCAGCGGCCAGGCGGTCACCGTCGCCAACACCACCCTGCTTGTGTGACCCGGCGGGCTCGCCACTGGTCATCGGCGGCCGGCATCGGTCAAGGGAAGGGGGGCACCTCTGCCGGGGTCGGGATCTCGGGGCAAGCCAAGGACCCGTTCGCTGATGATGTTGCGCTGGATCTCATCGGTCCCACCCCCGATCCGGCTGGACCACTGGGTCAGGAACTGTTGCTGCGAAAGCCCTCCCGCGGCCCCGGCGGCCACGCCGAGCGATCCCGCCACACCCTCAAGGTGCACGAGCAAGTCCGCGGTCGCGGCCACGTGCTCTGAATAGGCCAGCTTCATAACCGAGCTCTCTGGCCCGGGGCTTCGACCCTGACTGATCGCGGTCTGGACCCGGTACCCCAGATAGCGAAGCAACTCGAAACGAGTGAAGGCGGCGGCGAGCTCCTGGCGCACAAGCGGGTCCTTGCCCTTCCCTGTCTCAGTGAGAACTGCTTTCACGTCCTCGAACCGGAGTCCCTCGCCACCGCCGATGGCCAACCGCTCGCTTTGCAAGGTCGTCTGGGCAACCTTCCAGCCTCCGTCGACCTCGCCCACGACCTGCTCGCCGGGAACGCGCACATCAGTCAGAAAGACCTCGTTGAAGTGCGCGACGCCGTCGATTTGCCGGAGAGGCCGGACGTCAATGCCCTCCGTCGTCATGTCGAGCAGGAAGTAGGTGATTCCCCGGTGTTTGGGGGCGGCCCGGTTCGTCCGGGCCAGCAGGATCGCCCAGTCGCTGTGCTGCGCCAGCGACGTCCAGACCTTCTGCCCGCTCACCACCCAGCCGTTGGCCCCGCGGTCGGCTCTCGTGCTCAGTCCGGCCAGATCGGACCCCGCACCGGGTTCGCTGAACAGCTGGCACCACATCTCGGCGCCGCTGAGCATGGGGCCCAGGTACCGCCTTTTCTGCTCGTCGGTACCCCACCGGAGCAAGGTCGGTCCCACCATGCCGAGCCCCACCGTGAGCGCTCCCGTCGAGACGTCGAAGCGCGCCTGTTCCTGGCTGAAGATGATCTGCTGCATGGGCGTCCCACCCCGTCCGCCATACTCGGCCGGCCACGTGATCCCGGCCCAGCCGCCTTCGTAAAGGACGGCTTGCCAACTTCGGCAGGCAGCGACGTGGGCGGCTTGCGCCTCAGGGGAGGGGTCACGCGACCGCCGACGTCGGGCCTCGGCGGATCGACCGGACCGTGGCCGTGCGTGTGCCTCGAGCCAGCCCCCTGCCTCGGCACGGAAGAGGGCTTCCCCGGGTGTGTCCTGAAAATCCATGGGAATCCCCGTCCGCCTGCCGCCCCAGGTCAGATGGTGACAAGCTCGAGGGCGTTTTCGCGCATGATGCGCCGGATGCTCGCGTCATCGAGCGATTCAATGCACGAGACGTACTCGGCCGGTTGGTGGTTGCCCTCTGGATGGGGCCAGTCGGAACCCATGAGGACGCGATCGGCGCCGATAAGCCCCGCGAGCCCAACGACGTCTTCCTCCGGGAAGGGCGACACCCAGACATGCCGCTTCACCACTTCTGAGGGACGCACGTCGAGCTTGTGACCAAACGCTTCAACCTTACGGTCCACCAGGCCACCGGCGTGATCGATCGAGTGGAGGAGGTACGGCACCCACGTGCAGCCCATCTCGACGATGGCGACCCGTAGATTCGGGAAGCGCTGGAAGACGCACCCGAGGACCAGTGCGGTGATCGTGTCCATCGCAGGTCGTTCCGCGGGGAACAAGGCCTGGCGCAGGTTGGTCATGTAGAAGCGATCCTGCGATGCCGGCCGGCACCACTCGTTGTCGTACATGTCGTCGTACGGCGACGCCCCGCCGATGGCGTGATAGGCGACGACCGTGCCGGCTTCATTCACCCGCGCCCAGAACGGATCGAAATAGTAGTCGGCCGGCGATCGGCCGTACAGGGGGCCGGGCCGCAGGCAGATGATGCGAGCCCCGCGATCCAGGACGAACTCGAGCTCTCGGCAGGCCCTCGCCACGTCGAGCATCGGAATGATGGGTGGCGCGTAGAGGCAGTCGTGGTAGTTGAAGCCCCACTGGTCATCGAGCCACAGGTTGAACGATCGGAAGATGCGATACATCATGTCCACGTCGTCGTACATCAGGTGCTCGACGCACTGGCCGAGGGTAGGGAACAGGAACACTCGCTCAACACCCTGCTCCTGGAGA
>JBPYFF010000221.1:0-10835 GCA_051984455.1 Acidimicrobiales bacterium
AGTGGTGGACCGATCCCGCCGGCGATTTTGGCCTGTCGCTGAGCCGGCGGGTGTAAACCCGCTACGCGGCCGAGGCCGGCGGGTGGTAGTCGACCGAGCCGATCGACTCGGCCGCCGAACGCAGGTAGGTCGCAACTTCGACGTGGTCGGGATGCGACTGGTAAGTGGCGAGATCGTCCAGGGAATCGAAGTGAATGATGAGGCACAGGTCATAGGCCCGAGCCGACGGCACCACGTTGAGCCCGGTTTCGAGATGACGGATGACCGGGATCTTGGCTGGCAGCCCTTCGAGCAGGGACTGGCAGTGGGAGAGGTGAGCTGAGCTGCGATCGCGGAAGCGAAACAGCACGACATGAGTGACCATCCACCGAGCATTACGCGCCGAGGGCTCGGCCGGATAGCTGTCGCGGCTGGACCTCTCGCGGCTGGACCTGTCGCGGCGGGAATGCCCGGATCAAGTCGGCCCGGTTGTACGACAACTCGAAGCCGGCACCGATCACCCGCACGGCGCTGATCTTTCCCAGCCGCCGTTCGGCCGCGAACTCCCGGACGCCTCGGTCGGCCCAGTCGCGGGCCAGCCCGCTGGCGGAGGCATTGACGATGACGATCTCACCCTGGTCCCGTCCCCGCCGGAGAGCATTGGCGAGGGTGCTGCTCGTCGCTCCCCGCCGGAGCGTCTTGACCTCAGTCGCCACGCCGCAGACGTCGAAGTCGGCGATCTTGCCCTGCCCGCGTCCGTCCGCAACGGCGCGGACCTGATGACCCTCGGCCGCAAGCAACCGTCCCATCTCGAGCTCGGGCCAGCTCACCCGCCGGGCCGACTCATCGAAGCTGCCCGCCTCCCGGCCGTGATGACAGCCGCCCGTCACGGGTCACGCTCTGATCGGGGTCGACGCTGGGCCATCGGCCCGACCGATGACGTGCTGGAGGTCAAACACCAGCAAGGCCGGGTATTGCCCGTTGGCGTTCAGGAGGGAGAGCACGTGCCGAAGCAGGTGCGCCTCCGGGCTGTCGAGCACATGGTTGGTCGAAACGCGGGCGTAGAGGTCGTAGCGATAGCTCGCCAGCGGCAGATGAGCGTCATTGACAAAGTCGTGCTCGCCCATTGACAGCTCCACGTCACCCTGGCGTGTCAGGTAGGCGGAGCCGTCCGGGTCGAGGCTGAAGGCGAGGCCGGTCAGCTTGGCCAGGTCGGCCGTGAGCTCACCGAGCTCAACGGGCGCGTCGATGAACAGGTCAATGCAACGAGACACGGTTACCTCCGATCCTCCGCGGCTGGCGATGACAGCAGTGGAGGGCGGAGCCGCGCCCCCGACGGTGGTCTCTAGCTGTTTTTCATGCTATCTCAATCGGGACACCAGTGCAAGTGATCTTGACTTGTAGGGTCGACCGTCATGACCGCCCGACCAGAACTCGAGAGCCTGCTCAACCAGATGCCGTTCAGCGTGGCGTGCGGGGTGGAGCTGACATCGGCGTCCGCCTCCGAGGTGACGGGCGAGCTGGCCTGGGCGCCACAACGGTGCACGTCCGGAGGGCTATTGCACGGGGGAGCGCTGATGGTGCTGGCTGACAGCCTCGGAGGTATCTGCGCCTTCCTGAACCTTCCGGAAGGGACGGGCACCGCGACCATCGAGTCAAAGACCAACTTCTTTCGCGGCGTCCGGGGGGGGACGGTCCATGCGACCACTCATCCGCTGCACGTCGGTCGCACGACGATCGTGGTCCAGACCGATATCACTGACGACCGCGACCGCCGGGTCGCTCAGGTCACCCAGACACAGGCGATTGTGCCGGCCGGCGGCTAGGGGCGGTCTCCCCCGTCATGGACGTCGACTACGCCCGGGCCCGGCTTGGCTTCCGGTCCCGGGCCACGACCGGCCCGGTCGGCGGGCGGGATGAGCCTCTCGGGGTCGGGGCCGGCCGGGACGGCGTGTTGTACGTGCCCGACACGGCCGAGCGGAGTGCGCCGATCATGGTGTTCCTGCACGGCGCGACGGGAAGCGGCCGGGGTCATCTCCGTGCCGTGCTCGCCGCGGCCGACCGCTACGGGGTGATTCTCGTGGCCCCGGACTCACGCCTGGGCGGGACGTGGGATCTGATCGCAGCCCATCGTTTCGGCCCCGATGTGGAGTTCCTCGACCGCGTCCTCGACACGGTCGTCGGACGGGTTGACGCCGACCTCAGCCTCCTCGCGATCGGCGGCGTGTCCGATGGCGCGTCATACGCGTTGTCGGTCGGTCTTGCCAACGGAGACGTCTTCTCGACCGTGATCGCGTTCTCACCCGGGTTCCTCGCCGTGCCCGAGCCAGTCGGGACGCCCAGGATCTTCGTATCTCACGGCACGGCCGATCCCATCCTGCCGATCGATGCATGCAGCGGCGCGTTCGTGCCCCAACTTCGCCACGCTGGCTACGAAGTGATGTTCCGCCCCTTCGATGGGGGCCACACGGTGCCGCCGGAGATCGCCGACCGGGGGCTGCGGTGGTGGCTGGCCAGTCCGGCAGAAGTCGAGCCGGGCGGGGACCCTGCCTGATTACCGCGACGAGCGCGGTGCACGGGGTTGGAAGCCGCCACCGCGATGCTCGTCGAGGTCAGGGGGCGGTGTCGTCCGCTCCGCCGGATGGCCAAGAAACGTCACGGGGTAGCCCGTCGCGGGGTCGGACCACGGGTCCTTCGTCACGACCGAGCGCTCCCGGAAATGGCCCAGGCGCAACATCTCGGAGCGGTCGAGGACGGGCGAGACGGGGACGCCGGCGGCGAGCAACTCGTCGACGAGCTGATCCCTCTCCCGGCCGGCGATCGCTTCGGCGATGCGTTCCTGTAATTCCGCCTGCCGCGGCAGCCGCTCGGCAAAGCCGAGGTCCCGGCGATCGGTCATCCCGAGCACATCGCACAGCGACCGCCAGAAGTGATCCTCCGTCAGCACCCCGAGCGCAAGGTGGCGGCGGTCCGCGGTTTCGAACGCGCCATAACCCGGTACCCCTTTTACCGGTCCCTCGACGCCGGCTGCCTTGGCCCGGGCCGCGCCGGTCCAGGTCACCAGAACGTCGGTCATGGCAACGTCGATGCGTTCTCCCTCGCCGGACTGAAGACGGCGGATCACCGCCGCGCAGATTCCAAAGGCGGCCGCCATGCCTCCCGCCAGGTCGGCGATGGGAACCGGCGAGACGACTGGCGGCCCACCCTCGGGCGCGAGCGACCCGGCCCACGCCTGGTAGTTGAGGTCGTGCCCGGACGCGAGCGCGAGCGGCCCGTCCTGCCCCATGCCCGAGATCGAGCAATAGACGATGCTCGGGTTGGCGGCCCGAACGTCGTCATAGCCGAGACCCAGGCGCGCCGCCACACCAGGACGAAACCCCTCGATGACCACATCCGCCTCGGCTGCCAGCTCGAGGGCACGCCGGCGGCCACGGTCGGCCTTCAGGTCGAGCATCACGCTTCGTTTGTTGGCGTTCAAACTCAGGAACAGACCCGGATACGAGCGCATCGGGTCTCCCCCCGGCGGCTCGACCTTGACCACGTCGGCTCCGATCTCCGCCAGGAGCTGGGTCGCATACGGTCCAGGTCGCCAAACGGTGAGATCCAGAACCCGGATCCCCGCCAGCAAGCCACCCCTACCTCCGTCCGGCTCTGGCTCCTCCACGCCCGCAGTCTGTCTCGCCTTCTCACTCGGCAACAACGACGGTGACCGGCACTCGCTGGGGAGCAGGGTTGGCGTAGCCCCCGACATTCCACCCCGACGACCCTGGCTCGCCCGCCGTCCGGTCGCCGGCGGTGTCGTGGGCCCGGCAGGAAAGCACGTACTCCCCCGGCCCATTCGGCTCCCACTCGAACGTCCACGCCTGCCATGCCCATGGACCGAGATCCGGCGGCTCGACCCGGGCCTGCTCCCAGTTCCCGCCATCGTCGAGCGAGACCTCCACTGACGCGATGTCGCCCCACCCGGACCATGCCCGTCCCTTGAGTGTGTACCGTCCCGGCAACAGGAGCCGCCGCCGGGTGTAGAAGTCAGGAATGCCCGGGGGCATCATGAGCGCTCTTGGCCACATCCGTGACAGGGGCACACCGGGATCGTCGCGATCGCGGCGCATCCGATAGGCCTGCTGTTGCTGAAACCCCGCGAAAGGTTCGTCCAGCACGGTGATGCCGCCCAGCCACTTGACGTTGGTCATGCCGTACCAACCGGGTGTCACGAGCCGAAGGGGGGCGCCGTGCTGCGGCAGGAGCGGTTGTCCGTTCATCTCGTAGGCCAGCAAGACCTCGGGGCGGCGGGCGTCGGCCAGAGAAAGCGCTCGCTCGTACTGTTGCTCGATTCCACCGTCGAGGCCACGGTCAAGGCCGGTGAAAAGCACCTCGACCGCGTCGTCATCGACTCCCGCTTCCTCCAGAAGCGGCGCCAGGGGCACACCGGTCCATGCGGCCGTGCCCACCGCCTCATGGAGCCATGGCTGGCTCAAGGGGCGGGGGTCAAATAAGGCCCGGCCGTTTCCCGCGCACTCCATCGTGACCGCGACCGTCCTCCGGGGTCGCGCCCGGAGGTCGGCCATCGTGAGGCTTTGCTGGCGGGCGACCCGGCCTCCGACGTCGAGTCGCCAGGTGTGGCTGTCGACGGCCGGGATGTCAAAGTGGATCAGCAGGTAATGCAGCCCGGCGGGCGTGACCGGATAGTTGAGGGCCTCAAGCGGCATGCCGTGGTTTCGGGTGGCCAGCTGCAACTCCTCCCTCGTCAGCCCGCCCGATTCATCCGGCACCGATGACACCGCCTTCCGCTGGCATGAATTGCGGCCAGAACGCTCGCAGGGCCTGGAGGCTACCGTTCGGGCGATGCAGGTCGACCTGCTCTTTGATCCTTTCGGGGCACGGTGGGCCGACGTTCGGGTCGGGGCCCTTGCGGCCGAAGCCGCCGGATTCGACGGCGTGTGGCTGTACGACCATCTGGCCGGCTCGGTCCACGGCGCTTCCCATGTCCTCGAGTGCTGGACCACGTTGTCGGCGATCGCCGCGCTCGTCCCGCGCATCGTCATCGGTCCGCTGGTCTTGAACGTTGCCAACCGTGATCCCGGCGTCCTCGCGGTGATGGCGGCAACCCTGCAGCAGGTGAGCGAAGGCCGGCTGTTGCTTGGTCTTGGCGCCGGCGGAGGAATCGATACGCCGTACGCAGCTGAGCAAAAGGCACTCGGCCGCCGAGTTCTCCCCGATCCCGCTCGTCGGGGCGCGGTGGAAGACGCGATCGCGGTGTTGCGGGCGACGTGGTCGGGCGCGGTGGCCGGAGTTGGTGGTTTTCTGCGTCCCGAGCCGCCACCGCCCATCATCATCGGCGCGTTTGGTCCCAAGATGGCCGAACTCGCCGGCCGCGTGGCCGATGGCATCAACGTGCCCGCAGGGCCGGGCATGTCTCGCCTCGTCGAGTTGGCGGGCGAGGCGCGTGCTCGCGCCGGTCGCAGCCCCGACGGGTTCGTGGTCACGACGTCGGATCAGCCCTCGGCTCGTGAACGGGAAGCGCTGGCCAAGGCCGGCGTCGACCGCCTGATCGTCTTCGTCCGGCCTCCCTACCTCGACAGCATCGAGCGCGCCAGACGGACGGTCGAGCCGTGATGGTCACCCTCGAAGCCGTGTCTCGGTTGCATCGTCGGCGGGGTAGAACAGTTCGACCGCCAGTTCCGCCAGGGTGATGTCCTGGGGCGTCCCGAAGGTGGTCATCGTCGTGAAGAAGGACCACTGTTCGCCGCCCATGTCCAGCCGCCAGGGGATCCATAGCGCCGGCTCCTCGGCCGGCACCGCCTCACGCCAGCCGCCGAGTGCCGCCACGTTGGGGTACCGGGAGACCTCCTCGGCCAGACGCTCAGCCTCAGGATCCGCGCTCATCACCACCAGACGGTGTAGCTCGCCCAGCAGATACGCCGCCCAACCAGGAAAGTCCTCGGTGCGATTGGCCAGCCCCTCGGGATGGAGGCAGGCCCGAAAGACGTTCATGGGAGGGCCGGCCAGTTCGGCGGGCAGGGTCTCGGCGATGCGCTGAGCGGTGTGATTGGCGAGCACGGCGTTCCACAGCCGGTCGACGACGATGCCGGGGTAGGGGGCGTGGCTGTCGAGCAACCGTTGCAGTGATTGCCTCACCCTGGCCATGCGGGCGTCGTCAAGGGCCGTCTGGCGGTAGCGGGGGGCATAACCGGCCGCCAGCAGGAAGGCGTTCCGCTCACGCAACGGCACCTCCAGGTGTTCAGCCAGGGCGAGCAGCAGCTCTGGGCTCGGTCTCGACCGACCGGTCTCGACAAAGCTCAGGTGCCGAGGCGACACGCCCACGTCGAAGGCCAGGTCCATCTGGCTCCGGCCTCGCCGAAGGCGCCAGTCCTTGACGAGCGGGCCCACCGCTCGTCCAGCCGGGACGCCAGCCATCTTCGTACGGTAGGGGGCGGCTCCGCCGCGGCGCCACTACCTGTCGGGTAAGCGACCGGCGGCCATGGGGAGGCGTGGCCGGGGCTGGCCCCTCGCGCTCGTGGCTACACGCCGGCGGCAACGCACGCACGAATGGCGGCGTCGGCCGCAGTCTCGGCCGCCCGCTTGGCGTCTTTGGCCATGCGCGCCATGCGGGGAAGGCTCCCGGGGTGCTTTACGAAGTAGCGGGCGATGGCCTGCTTGTTCGGCGTTCCGTCCATGTGGCTTAGCTGAAACACTTCCTCGGTAATCGTTCCGTCGGTCGCACGATCGCTGATCCCCCGGAAGACAGACCAGGGGATGCCCCGCTCCTCGCACACGTGGGCGATGGCCGCGGTCTCCATGTCAAGCGAGACCACGCCCTCGGCCCGGAGCCCGGCAATAACCGCGACGTCGGTCAGGAGCTTGTCGCCCGTCCACATCCGGCCACGAGGCGTTCCTCCCCCAAGGGGTGATGGCCGATGCTCGACACGGGTCGCGCTGTCGACCACCACTTCCGGCAGGATCAACGTTCCGATCGGCGTAACGTCGTCGACCGCCCCGGTGATGCCGACGACCACCACTCGCTCGACCGGCATGGCATCGAGAAGGCGGGTGGTGCCTTCCGTCGCCAGTTTCGTCCCCATCCCGGTGACCGTGGCGACCACCGGCCGGCCCTCCAGCCTCCCGGTCCGAACGGTGAAATCGCCGACTTGCCGTTCCTCCAGCGACAACTTCTCGACGAGGGGTTTGATCTCCATCGGCATGGCGCAGATGAAGGCGATGGGGCGTGAGCTGGAAGCGGATTCCACGAAGCAAGTCTGTCGCAGTTTCTCGGCCGTGGCTCAGCCGGATAGTTTCCCCTTGGTCAAGCAGGGGGGTTCACCACGATGAGAGCTCGGACGGTCCGCCGCCTGGGGATAGTTTCGCTCGCCGCCCTGCTCGTCGCACTCGCCGCCTCCACCATAAATGCCAGTGCGTCGAGCCGGCGGGCCCACTTTGCCGCTCATGGCAGCGTTGAACAGATCTGGGTGGTCGGCGCCGCACCGCGAGCCCATATGTGGGTCCGCTACCGCGGTCATCAGGTCGCGTCGGGGACGGTTGACGCCAACGGCAGCCTCCTTTTCCACCACCTTGCCCCGGGCAGCCAGTACCGGGTGCTGCAAGACGACGGCGGTGCGATTACCCAATCCGATCCTCTGACGGTGCTCTCCGAGAACCCGACCCCGCCGACCACCGACATCTACAACCAGACACTGCGGATGGATCCTTCAACCAACTCGGGTTACAACTACATCACCACCCGGGACGGCACGACGCTGGCCGCCATGGTGCGACTTCCCGGGCCACCGGACAAGGGTCCCTACCCGACGCTGGTCGAATACTCGGGTTACGACGAGGCCAATCCGGCCGGCAGTGGGACCTCGATCCAGCCGATCGCCTCCCTTCTCGGGTTCGCCACCGTCGACGTCAACATGCGCGGGACGGGTTGCTCCGGCGGCGTGTACGACTTCTTCGAGCCGCTGCAATCACTGGACGGCTACGACGTGATCGAGACGGTGGCCCGTCAGCCCTGGGTTCTCAACCACAAGGTGGGCATGTACGGCATCTCCTACCCGGGCATCAGCCAGCTCTACGTTGCCGCCACCAATCCCCCGCATCTGGCTGCGATCGCGCCGCTGTCGGTGATCGACGACGTTTATCGTGGCGTCGTCTTCCCGGGGGGGATAGAAAATAACGGTTTTGCGCTCTCCTGGATCGAGGATCGGATCCACGACTCGAAGGCAGGGGGCCAGCCCTGGTCGGCTCTCCGGATTCAACAAGGCGATCAGATCTGCCGCGCCAACCAGCAGCTACGCCTGCAAACTCCCGACCTGCTGGCTCAGGTGGCGCAAGACCGTTTCTACTCTCTCGACCCGGCCCTGGTCGAGCGCTATGTCCCCGACTCTTTCGTCGGCCGCATCAAGGTTCCCGTGTACCTGGCTTGCCAGTTCGAGGACGAGCAAACCGGTGGTCGCTGCGCCAACCTCATCGCCAACTTCACCGGCACCGACAAGAGATGGTTCACCCTGACCAACGGCACCCACATCGACTCTCTCGACCCACAGACGTTTAACCGTTGGTTTGACTTCCTCGAGCTGTACGTCGCCAACACTGCCCCGCACCTCTCCGGGTTCCTCCGCACAGTTGCACCGATCATCTACCAAACGGCAATGGGGATTCCCGGTGTGACGCTGCCCCCCGACCCCATCCAGAACCAGCTGGACTACGCCCATGCCGAGGCCGCCTTTGAGGCCCTGCCGCATGTCCGCGTGATGTTCGACAACGGTGCCGGCGGGGGTCCGGGCCTGCCCTACCCGGCGTTCGAGCAGTCGTTCGCGTCGTGGCCGGTCCCCGGTGTTCAGCCGCAGAAGTGGTTCTTGCAGCCCGGGGGCCAGCTGGGGCAGCAGGCACCACCGGCGCCCGGGTCGGACTCCTATCACCCCGATCCGTCGGCTCGGCCCCGGACCGACTTCAACGGCAGCAGCACCGACGTGTGGACGGCGCTGCCGCTGTACAACTGGACCCAGCCGGTTGAAGGAAAGGCTCTTTCGTATCTGTCGCCGCCGCTGCCGGCCGACCAGGTGATGGTTGGAACGGGCGGGGTTGACCTGTGGGTCAAATCCAGTGCACCCGACGCCGACCTCCAGGTCACCCTCACCGAAGTTCGGCCCGACGGGAAAGAAACCTACGTCCAGAACGGATTGCTGCGAGCCAGCATGCGGAAGGTCTTTCCCGCCGGGCAGCAAGCGCCTTTTCCGTTCCTCCAGACGACACCGCTTGACCCGATCGCGACCTTCCTGCAATCCGACGTCGCCCCGCTCTCTGATACCAGCTGGTCGCTGGCACAAATCGAGATCTTCCCGTTGGGCCATGTCTTTCGGGCCGGGTCCCGGATCAGGATCACCGTCGAGGCGCCCGGTGGCGATCGACCCTTCTGGGCCTACGACACGCTCCCGCCACCGGCCGGCCAAAGGGTCTGGATCGGCTACGGACCGCCGACCCCTTCCGCCGTCGTGCTGCCGCTCGTGGGTGGAACCAGTGAAGGGACTTCTTTCCCGCCGTGTCCGTCGCTGCGTGGAGAGCCCTGCCGCGCCTTCACGCCGTTCACCAACCTGCCGGGGTGATCGTCCCGAAAGCCACCACGAGCCCGGCCTGCTCCCCTAGCCTCAGCCCCATGACCAGCCCCATCTCCTGCTCGGCGTGTCAGTACGTGCTGGGAATCGACGAATGGCGGGCCCTTGAGAAGGGCCAGCTCAACGCATGCCCGGCCTGCGGTGCGCCCATGCAACCCGGCCAGCCGAGCGGCACCGATGACACCGGCGCGTTCCAGCGCTTTTACTCGGGCGGAGCTCAGACGAAAACGGGTGCTGTCCAGCGCTTCGTGGCCTGGTGCCGCGAGCGCGTCAAGGGGGTGACGGCCCGCTAACGGGGCTGCGTCTGCGAGAGTCCGGGCATGAGCCCGGACAGGAGCCCGGTTCCGGTCGACTTCACCGCCGCCCAACAGGCGTGGGCGGTCGGGGTGCTGCTGCACCCTCATCCCGACTTTGGCGGCGACCGCTTCAACGTCGTCATCGACGAGCTGTACCGGCGGCTGCCCCTCGGCGGGATAAGCACGCTTCGCTTCGATTTTTCCTCTTCCGAGCTACCGATCGCCGCGGCCCAGACGGTGGAGGTGCTCAACCACGCCGGCACGAGCCCCCTCGCGCTGGTCGGCTACTCGTTCGGCGCCGAGGTCGCGGCCACTGTCGACGACGGGCGGATCGCCGGCTGGTTCCTGATTGCCCCTCCGTTCGTTGAGGCCAAGCGCCCCCGGCCCATCGCCACCGATCCTCGGCCTAAGGCACTCCTCCTGGCTGAGCATGACCAGTTCTCGCCGCCCGGCCGCAGCTCGCACATCGCCGAGAAGTGGGTGAACACTACGGTCGGCGTCGTTGCCGGCGCCGACCATTTCCTCATGGGGCATACCGGCGTGGTGGCGGATGAGGCGCTGAGCTGGTTCCGGGGGTTCCGGGGGTTCCGGGGGCCCGGGGGGCCGTTCAACCCACCCGGCGGCGCCAGGTCGCAGTAGAGGTACATATACCGGCCCTTTGTGCTACCAGGCGCCGCGATGGGCCCCCTTCGCTATGCGTTGCCGGCTCCGACCGGTGCCGTGAGTTGCTTGCGGGGATGGCGTCCATCGACATAGCCGATGAACGGCGGATAGATGTTGTATCCCAGCAGCTCCTGAAGCCGCTCAGGAAGGCTTCGGGCAATGTCCGGCGGCACCGCGAGGAGGTGGCTTTCCACCGGGCGCAGCCACCCGGCGGCGTAATGCAGGACAACACCCAGCCTGGGCTTGTCGGTGCGGTTGGCACCGCCGCCATGCCAGACGCTGCCGA
>JBPYFF010000222.1:0-13746 GCA_051984455.1 Acidimicrobiales bacterium
AGTCGCTGCCCTGCTGACAGCGGACGACCACAATGACGATGGATCCGTCTGGTTCGGCGAGACGATGAACCAGGTCGGACTGACGCCAGAATCAGTCAGGGTCGCCACAGACAGCGCGGCCCGGCCAGGCGCGGCTGACTGATGTCGCTATCCGAGCTGCGCTGGGCATAGGAGCTTCCATTCGCATGGTGCAGCCGGAGCGCCGGCGCCAGGACGGATGGCAGCCCTCCTTCGCGGGTGGGGTTAAGCCACCGTCTCGGGCGGTTCTACTGGCCGGTAGTACCGTCAGGGCGTGGCCATCGCCGTCGTCTGCGCCCTCAGCGCCTCGTTGCTGTATGCGCTCGCGTCGGTATTGCAGCACCGCGCCGCCATTGCGCAACCAGCAGAGCATTCCATGCGTCTCGGGTTGTTGACCCGGCTGGTGCGCAAGCCGCTCTGGGTGATCGGCATCGTGTGCGACGGGTTGGCCTATCTGCTGCAGTTCGTGGCCCTCGGGCACGGGTCGCTCGTACTGGTCCAGCCGTTGCTGGTCTGCGGGCTGCTCTTTGCCTTACCCCTCGGCGCCTGGCTGGCCGGCACGCGAATGGAGAGAGGCGAGTGGTACGCGGCCTTCTCGCTCGTGGGCGGACTTAGCCTCTTCCTCGTTGTCGCGGCGCCCGGCAATGGTCATGCCGAGGTGTCGAACCAGGCCTGGATCCTGTTGTTCCTCTGCTGCGGAGGGGCGGCAGCCGCCCTCGTCGTCGGTGCCCAGGGTCGATCAAACCGGCACCGGGCCGCGCTGCTCGCGGGCGCGGCGGGCCTGATCTACGGCATCACCGCGGCGCTGACAAAGGCGGCGGCGCACCTGTTCGGGAGCGGTGGCTTCCCCGAACTGCTTACCAGTTGGGAAGCGTATGCATTGCTTGGCTTCGGACTGCTCGGCATGCTGATGGCTCAGAGCGCATTCCAGGCCGGGCCCCTCGATGCCTCCTTGCCGGTGCTCACGGTCGTCGATCCGATTGTGAGCATCTTCATCGGCGCCCTCGTGTTGGGGGAGGGAATCGCAACCGGCTGGGGGCCAACGCTGCTCGAGGCCATCGGCTTGGCGGTTGTCACTGTCAGCGTCTTCGTGCTGAGCCGAGCCGAGGCCGTCCAGGTTGCGCACGAGGAGCCCGCCGAGGCCCGATAGCTAACTCGCCCCGGCCGAGCTGGCGATCGCCAACGTCATTGCGAGGTCGGCCGCAGCAGCGCTGTCGGGGGCGGCGATGATGTCGGTACATGGCGTGCCGCTCGGACGGATCAGCCCCCACGTGCCAAGGCCGACCACCGGCTTGCCCGCCCGGAGGGCCAGGGCGATCTCGGAGAGCGTTCCGTACTCACCGCCAACCGCGATGATGGCATCGGCGGTTCGCACCACCAGGGCGTTGCGGGCCTCGCCCAGTCCGGTTGGGATGGCGACATCTATCCACGGGTTGGCAGCGGTCCGGTCGTCTCCTGGCAGGATCCCGATAGTGAGAGCCCCCACGGACTTCGCACCCCGGCACGCGGCGGCCATGACGCCGCCCAGGCCACCAGAGACCAGCGTCGCGCCTGCCTGGCCGAGGGCCGTCCCGATCGCCTCGGCTCGCGCTTCGTCTTCCGGAGTGGCGATGGACCCGCCAATGACGGCGACGTAGGGGTTCATGGCCGAAATCTAGGCCGAGTCCATCAGCCCGCAGCGCCCTGGACACGGGAACGTATGTTCGTATAGACTGGCAGTGTGCGGTGGCGGCTCGTTGAGGAGGAGGGGAGCGACCAGGGCGCTCTGTTCGATCGCGACGAGGTAGTGGACCGCCATGTCGGGACCGGTGAGTTCCGGGGCATGGAGTTTCTCCATGTCAATGCCCGCACGATCATCAACGAGGTGCCGGCCGCCTCCCGGATGCCGTTCCGGTACACGATCAACGTTTACAGAGGCTGCAGTCATGCTTGCCTTTATTGCTTCGCTCGTCCGACTCATGAGTACCTTGGTCTCAACATCGGCGAAGACTTTGACCGGCGGATCGTTGTCAAGGTCAACGCGGTCGAGCGGCTCAGTGCGGAGCTGTCGGCAAGACGGTGGGCTGGTCACCACATCGCCATGGGAACCAATACCGATCCGTATCAACGATGCGAGGGCAAGTACCACTTGACCCAGGGGGTCGTACGGGTCCTTGGCGACGCGGCCAACCCTTTTTCCATCCTCACCAAGTCAACGCTCATCCTGCGGGACATCGAGCTCCTGGCGAGGGCAGCCAGGCGGACGCAGGTGCGGGCCGACCTGTCGATTGCCACGCTCGACCAGACGGTGTGGCGGATGACCGAGCCGGGAACGCCGAATCCCCGTCGCCGGGTCGACGCCGTTCGCCGGCTCAACGACGCGGGCGTGCCCTGCGGGGTATTGATCGCACCGATCCTGCCGGGCCTTTCTGATGGAGACGACCAGCTGGCGCAGGTCGTGACGGCGTGTGTCGAAGCGGGGGCAGTATCGGTTTCGACCGTCGGCCTTCATCTACGTCCGGGCGTGAAGGAGCACTACCTGAGCTGGCTGTCCCGGGCCCGGCCCGACCTGGTTGCCCTGTATGAGCAGCGGTACGGCCGGCGGGCTTACCTCCCGCCCGCCGACCAGCGCACGCTTGCTGCCCGCGTCCAGCGGTTGGTGGCAGGAGCTCGGGGACCGTCGGGTTCAGCGTTTCATGTCCCGGTGGAGGCCGAGGCCGTCGAGCCGGTCGATCAGCTGGGTCTCGACCTCTAGTCTCAGGGAACTCACAGATCGCATTCAGCGCCTCCTCAGGCGGGAGTGTTGGAGTGGCGCGTGGGAATCACCGCCTTTTATGCCCCCGTAACGGAGAGATCGCTATGACTCAGCCCATGGCTGCGATCGGTCACACCACTGCCGCCGAGCGGGATGAGCTTTTTCGGACTCACTACGGGTTGGCCCTCTCACAGGCTCGCCGGTTCGCCATGGGCGCGAGCTGGGGCGAGTCGCTCGAGGACCTCAGCCAGGTCGCGCTCCTGGGCTTGCTGCGTGCGGCCGAGCGCTACGACCGCGAGCGTGGGGTGCCGTTCTCAGTCTTCGCCACCACGACCATGCGGGGTGAGCTGAAGCACCACCTCCGCGACCGGTCATGGGCCGTGCGTCCGCCCCGTCGAGTCCAGGACCTTTATCTGCGGCTTCAGGACGCCGTCGCCGACCTCAATCAAGAGTTGGGCCGCCCGCCCACGGTCGGTGAGATCGGTGACCGGGTGGCCGCCTCGGTCGAAGATGTGGTTGAGGCGGTCGAGGCCGGAACCCTGCGAAAGCTGGCCTCTCTTGACTCCACCGCCGACGACGACCGGCCGATCAGCGGTCGAGTGGGCGCCAACGACCGTGGCATCGAGGCGGTTGACGAGCGCCTCGCGGTCACCAGGTTGCTCGCCCAGTTGCCGGAACGCCAACGACGGATGGTGCGGCTGCGCTTCATCGACGGCCTGACCCAAAACGAAATCGCCCGGCGGATGTGCATGAGCCAGGCGCATGTTCAGCGGCTCCTGGTTCGGAGCCTGCACCACTTGCGGGCGCTGGCCGCGGCCTCATAAGCACCGCCAGCGTCATAACTGGGGGCCGCTACTCCTCGTTCGCACTCCAGAGGTCGGGTCCTGCGGCTGCTGCCTGCCGCCTGGCGGACGTCCGTCCGCCAGACGGCTGCCCTCCCGGTCCCTCGTGCGCGGAAGCAGGATGCTCGACGACCGCGACCACCCGACTCGCCATGAAGCGAGCACTGCGAACCTGTTGGCCGGAGCGAGTCGTCTCCACCACTTCGACCAGTCCCCGACCGGTGGACACTTCCACCCGGCGACCCGCCTTGGTGGCCACGATGTCAAACGTTTGGACCGCTCCGCCGACGTCGATCAATACCTCCACCCGATCGCCGAGCATCGCAACAGGCTAGGCCCAACCGGGCGCCGCTATCCGATTACCCGAACGAGGGCAGGACCGATCCAGTCCGGCGACGCCCGCTCTACGACAACCGCAGTGCAATCGACCCATAGGGCCGCTTGTCGCAACCCCTCCGCCATGGCGGCCAACGCGTCCTCCGCGACCGGCTCGGCCAGACTGACCTGGCGGGCCACAAGGGTGGAGCCGCGACGGGCCGGGTCCACGCGGCCGATCAGCCGGCCGCCAGACAGCAGGGGCATGACGTAGTACCCGTGGGTCCGCTTCCCGGCCGGCGTGTAGGCCTCGAGCCGGTGAGTGAAGTCGAAGAGCCGGTCGGTCCGGGGGCGGTCCCAGATGAGGGAGTCGAACGGTGAAAGCAACGTGATTCGGTGCCGGCCGCGTACCGGCAGCGCGGCCAACCCGGCGCCGTCGGCCCAGGCAGGCGCACCCCAACCATCGACCCTGACGGGAACCAGTCCGCTGTCGCTGACGACGCGTTGAACGGCTTTGCGGTCGAGCCGGAAGTACCCGGCCAGATCAGCGACGGTCCCGACACCAAGGCAACGTCCTGCCTCAGTCACGAGGTGTCGGAGGCACGTCCCGTCATCCGGCTCGACCTGGTAGAGATCAGACGGGACGGCCCGTTCGGCCAGGTCGTAAACCCGCTTCCACCCTCTACGCGTCGTGCAGACGACCTCACCCCGGGCGAGCAGGCGCTCGACTGCGATCTTGAGCGGTGACCAGTCCCACCACTGGCCCTTGCCCTTGGCCCCCCCGAGTTCGCTGGCAGTCATGGGCCCGCCACCTTCCAGACGCCGGCGGATTGCGGCCAGCATCTCCGGCGTGGTGCTGTGCCACCACTTGGTCCTCACCTGGTAGTAGCGACGGCGGAAGGCGAACCACGGCCAGGATTCGATCGGCAGGACGCACGCGGCGTGGGCCCAAAACTCGAAGCCAACCGGGCGCCCGTCCCGATCAGTGCCCCAGCAGGCTTGCTCCACCGCCCCTCGTCCGACTGGGCCAAGCCGGGCGTAGCAAACCAACTCGTGGGAGCGGGCCAGCACCGAGATGGTGTCGAGCTGCAGGGCGGCCACGACCCGCAAAAGGGCAAAGGCATTGCGGGGCCGGGTGCCGGAGCCAAGCAGGCCCTGTGCTCGTAACGCCAGCCGGCGGGCGTCTTCTCCCGAGAGTGTTGACGGAGTCCCCACCGGGGTGGATGGTACGGCCTCTTCGTGACACGGCGCGTAGTGTCCCGATTGTCATTCTCGGAACCGTTACCCACAGTAGGTGTGGGTAACTCTTCCAAGAATGAGAGGTGTCGCCGGAGGTGCCAAAACGATGCCGAGCGAGATCCCGCAAAAGCGCTATGACGCTGAGTTGCTCCGCCTCCAGACCCAACTCGTGCTCATGACCGACTGGGTTCGCCAGGAGGGAAAGCGGGTGGTCGTGATCTTCGAGGGCCGCGACGCGGCGGGCAAGGGAGGCGTCATCAAGCGGATGACCGAATATCTCAGCCCCCGGTCGGTTCGCGTCGCGGCCCTTCCCGCCCCGACCGAGCGAGAGCAGACGCAGTGGTACTTCCAGCGCTACATCGCTCATCTCCCGGCTGCCGGTGAGATCGTGCTTTTCGATCGCAGCTGGTACAACCGGGCCGGGGTTGAGTGGGTGATGGGTTTCTGCACGCCGGCCGAACATCAGCGGTTCCTCCGGCAATGCCCGATCTTCGAACGGCTGCTTCTCGAGGACGGCATCCTGCTGCGCAAATACTGGTTTTCCATCAGTGATGAGGAACAGGAGCGCAGGTTTCAGCGCCGGCTCAAGGACCCGAAGCGACGGTGGAAGCTGAGCACGATGGACCTCGAGTCCCGGTCCAAGTGGGTGGAGTATTCACGAGCGAAAGACGAGATGTTCACCCACACCGACACCGAGGAGTCACCCTGGTGGGTAGTCGAAGCCGATAGCAAGACGCGGGCCCGGCTCAACTGCATGGCCCACCTGCTCTCGAGCATTCCCTGGGAGGAGCGGCCGCTGCCCCGACTGAAGCTGCCCGAACGCCCGGAGGGGGGCGACTACCGGCGTCCACCCCGGGACCTGCAGCACTACGTGCCCGATTACGCCGCTGCACTGGTTCACTGAGCGCTCTACGCTGACCGGCCGATGGATGCGCTGATCATTTACGAGAGCCTGACCGGCCACACCGAGAAGGCCTCAGCTCTGATCGCGGAAGAGCTTCGGGCAGCCGGAGTGCCCACGACCGTCTGCCGAATCACCAACGTCGACTACCAGGCCCTCGCCACCGCCGATCTGGTCATCGTCGGCAGCTGGGTGGACGGCATCTTCGTCGTCGGTCAACGACCGGGGCGGGGACACCGGCTGCGGCGGCTGCCGGTCCTCGACCGCAAACGCTGTCTCGTGTTCTGTACCTACGCCATCAATGCGGGCAAGACGCTCGAGAAGATGACGAAGCTTCTGGAAGGCCGGGGAGCCGACGTCCTCGGAGGCATGACGATTCGCCGTAACGACCTCGAGGGTGGGGCCAGGGAGTTCGTCGAGCGGCTGCTGGAATCGACTCCTGCCTGACCATCGCCGTCCTGGCGGTTCGGGTTCAGGCGGGTTCTACGGGACGGTCAGAACGACCTTGCCGAACTTGCCGCCAGCCGCGAAACGCTCATACCCCTCCGCGGCGCGCTCCAAGGGGAACGTCGACGCGACCGGCACCGTCAGCCGACCCGCTTCAAACAGGGGCAGCACGCTCGCTTCGACCGCCCGAGCCGCCGCCGCTTTTTGCTCCAGCGGCCGGGCGCGCAAGGTCGAGCCGGAGACTCGAGCCCGCTTGATCATGAGCATCCGCAGGTCGAGCTCGGCGCCCGCCCCGCCGCCGACACCGATGACCGTGATGCGACCACCGATGGCAAGAGCCGCGAAGTTGGCCGTCATGTTGGGGGCGCCGATGAGCTCGAGGACGACGTCGTAGGGACCGCAGGAGGCCGCCTCGTCCGGTTCAACGACGGTCGCTCCGAGCGCGGCGACCGCGGACCGGAGGACAGGGTTCCTCACCGTTGCCACCACCGAGGCCCCGGCGGCCACGGCCAGCTGGACACCCGCCGTACCCACGCCACCGGCCGCACCGTGAACGCACACCCGCTCACCCATGGTCAGTCCGCACTGGGTGAAGAGGGCGTCGTGAGCGGTGGTGAACGTTTCTGGAAGACCTCCAGCCTGCTCCCAGGTCAGCCCGGTGGGGACGGGCATCGCCTCCCGTTCATGAACGACGGCGCGCTCGGCCTGTCCGCCGCCACCGACGACAGCCATGACTCGGTCCCCGACCGCGAAGCGCGTCGTCCCCGGTCCGGTGGACTCCACTTCGCCCGCCAGCTCGAGCCCGGGGATGTCCGCGGGCACACCGGGTGGTGCGGGGTAACCGCCCCGCACCTGCATGAGATCGGACGCGTTGATACCGGCGGCGCGAACCGCGACCAGGAGCTGACCCGGGCCGGGTCGGGGATCGGGATGCTCCCGGAACTGGAGGGTGCCGTCGACGATGGTGCCGGCGCGCACGGACTCAGCCGGCGGCGGCGAGATCGGACAGAAGCGCCAGTGTCCGGCGGCGGTGGTCGTGCGAGCCGAACACGGCGGCCACCAGCTCCGTCCCGCCGACGGCCATCACGTCGGCCAGCTGGGCGGCCACGGCCTCCTCCTTGCCGACGACGGCGACGTCGGCCGGGCCCTCGGCGCCCTCCTTGTCGAGCATGGCTCGGTACGACGGCAGCTGGTTGTAGATGGCGAATAGGTTCGAGGCCATTTGCCGGGCCTGGTCGGGCTCGTCGGTGACGCACACCGGGAGGCCTACGACGACTCTCGGTGCCGGTCTCCCGGCTGCGGCGGCCGCCCCGGTCAGGGTCGGCACAACGTGATTGGCCAGTGTCTTTGGGCCGACCATCCACGTCAGCGTCCCGTCGGCCAGTTGCCCTGTCAACTTCAGCATGGCCGGGGCGAGGGCGGCGACGAGAATGGGGCAAGGTTCGGCTCCGGCGACCTTCATGGGCGCCATGGTGGCCACCTTCAACGTCTCGCCCTGGAAACTGACCTGTTCACCGCGGAGGAGCGGCCCGAGGGCGGTCAGGTATTCCCGCATATGCCGGGCCGGACGGTCGAACGAATACCCGAAAAGGCCCTCGATCACGATCTGATGCGACAGGCCGATGCCAAGGTGGAGCCGGTTGCCGGAGGAAGCCTGCACGGTGAGAGCCTGGCCGGCCATCACTATCGGGTGACGGGGGTAGGTCGGCACCACCGCGGTCCCGAGCGCGATGCCGGTCACCTCCCGGCCGATCACCGAGAGCGCGGTCAGGGCGTCGATGTCGAAGAGCTGGGGCAGCCAGAAGCCGGCCAGGCCGGCGTCGGCCGCGTCGCGAGCCGCGCCGATCAGGTCGTCGATGGCGTTGGCGGCCTTGCCCGAGGGGGTGACGTGGATCCCGATGCGCATGGTCCCGGAGCCTAGTGGGGGGTGGCGCCGAACCCGGATGGCTGGCTAAAGGGCAGGCGGCCCTCCGAGACCAAGAGGCGGGCCTCCGAGGCCAGAGGCCAAGGGGCTAAGAGGTTAAGAGGCTAAGAGGCGACGCGACGACCCCCGACGGGAAGCTGGTCGAACACGTAATACATCGCAATGAGGAAGTGGACCAGAAGACACACCGGTGGGCTCACGAAGGCGAGCGCAATCGTGCCCGCGTAGACGACGAGCCCGAGGCCGAACCGCTTCGTTGCCGCCCGCGCCTGAACCGGATCGATGTGGTGCTGAAGGAGCCGCCCGTCCTTTGCCGCCCACCACCAGAGCGTCTGAAACGCCACGCTCATAGCGAGCATCGTCGCGCTATAGATCGCGGCTGCGATCTGCGAGTCGATGTTGTTGATGTCGCGATGAAGGTTGTCGGCCAGCAACGCCGTGCAGAACGGAAGGAGGACGACGAGGAAGAGCAACACCAGGTTGATGAAGATCAGTATCCGGTCGGCCTGAGCGATGTTGCGGAACACTCCATGGTGGTTGACCCAGATGATCCCGATGACGAAGAAACTGACCACGAACGCGGCATAGCTCGGCCACTGGTGGAGGAGCGCCCGCCACAGGTGGCCGGTGGCGTGTACCGGGGGCTGCAGATTGAGCACCAGCAGGGTGATGGCCACCGCGAAGACCCCATCGCTGAAGGCCTCGATGCGCTTCGTCTCCACCCACGGCACGCTACGACAACCCCCGAAGTTAAACTGCACTCTTCGCTAGGATCCGGGTGTATGTCGGACCACCTCATCGCCGCCCACGGGGGCACTCTCATCGACCTCCAGGCATCCCCGGATCGCGCCGCCGAGCTCAAGGCCGCGTCGCGAGAATGGCATTCGTGGGATCTCACACCGCGACAAACCTGTGACCTCGAACTGCTGCTCAATGGCGGGTTCTCACCGCTCACCGGCTTCATGGGCCGCGACGACTACGAATCGGTGCGTTCCTCCATGCGTCTCATCGACGGGACTTTGTGGCCGATCCCGATCGTGCTGGACGTCCCTGAGGAGCTGGCCCGCTCGCTGCATCCGGGTGAGGCCCTGGCGCTGCGCGATGCCGAGGGCGTCATGCTGGCCGCGCTGCATGTGCACGACATCTGGGAACCGGATCGGGAGACCGAAGCCAAGGAAGTCTTTGGCACCAGCGATCCGTCGCATCCCGGCGTGGCCCACCTGCTGCATCGGACCGACCCCGTTTACATCGGCGGCCGCATCGAGGGCATCCAACCCCCTGCCCACTACGACTTCAAGACCGTCCGGCTCACTCCCGCCGAGCTTCGCGCTGAGTTTGTCCGGCTGGGATGGCGACGAGTGGTCGCGTTTCAAACCCGCAACCCCATGCATCGGGCTCATGTGGAGCTGACCCGCCGGGCTGCCGTCCAGCTTGCGGCGAACCTCTTGATACACCCCTCAGTCGGCATGACCAAGCCCGGCGACGTCGACCACTACACCCGGGTCCGCTGCTACGAAGCGGTGCTTCAGAGCTATCCGATGCACACTGCGCTGCTCTCATTACTCCCGCTGGCGATGCGGATGGGCGGCCCCCGGGAGGCGGTGTGGCACGCGATTGTCCGGAAAAATTATGGCTGCACCCACCTGATCGTCGGCCGTGACCATGCCGGGCCGGGCAACGACGCCGCGGGGAAGCCGTTCTACGGTCCCTACGATGCCCAGGCACTGCTGCGCGCCCACCAGGACGAGCTTGGCGTGGAGATGGTTCCGTTCCAGATGATGGTCTACGTCGAGGACCGGGACGAGTACATGCCCGAGGACGAGGTGCCCGAGGGGGTCCGGGTGCTCAACATCTCCGGCACCGAGCTACGCCGGCGGCTGGCCGAGGGACGGGAGATCCCGTCGTGGTTCACCTATCCCGACGTCGTCACGGAGCTGCGCCGTAGCTATCCGCCCCGTCATCGCCAGGGTTTCACCATCTTCTTCACGGGTCTCTCCGGTTCGGGCAAGTCGACCATCGCCAACGTGCTGATGACGAAGTTCCTGGAGGCGGGCGGCCGGCCGGTGACCCTGCTGGACGGCGACATTGTGCGCAAGCACCTCTCCTCCGAGCTCGGCTTCTCCAAGGAGCACCGCGACCTCAACATCCGCCGGATCGGTTTTGTCGCGTCTGAGATCACCAAGAACGGTGGCATTGCGATCTGTGCTCCGATCGCCCCCTACCAGTCGGTGCGTCGAGAGGTCCGCGAGCTGATTCAGCCCGAAGGCGGGTTCATCCTCGTCCACGTAGCAACGCCGATCGAAGTGTGTGAGGCACGAGACCGCAAAGGTCTTTATGCCAAAGCTCGTGCCGGCCTGATCAAGGAGTTCACCGGTATCTCGGACCCGTATGAAGTTCCCACCGATGCCGACGTGACCATCGACACCAGCAGGCTGAGCGCAGAAGAAGCGGCCCAACAGATCATCTTGCACCTTGAACGCGAGGGGTACGTCGGCGCCAACGGGCAAGCCGTCTAGACGCGTCAGTACACCCGTCCGCCCGCAAAGAGCCCGGTGAAGTAGATCGTGCTGTAGCTGACGACCTGACCGGTCGACGGGGCCTGGATCATGACCCCGCCGCCGACATAGAGCCCGACGTGATAGACGTTGCTCGGAGAACCGTAGAAGACCAGGTCGCCGGGCTGAAGATCGGGGATGGCGATACGGCGGGTCGCGGCGTACTGGTCGGGCGCGTAGTGGTCCAGAGCGACGCCCGCCGCGCCCCACGCCATCATCGTCAGGCCAGAGCAGTCGAAGCTGTTCGGCCCCGCCCCGCCCCACAGGTAGGGCTTGCCGAGTTGCGCCCGTGCGTAGGCCAGGGCGATCTGCCAGCCGGGGGCGGGTGCGTTCCCTGGCGGTGGCGGGGGGGCGGGCGGCGGTGGCGGAGGTGCGGGAGGAGGCGCCGGGCGAGCGGGCGGCGCGGGGGTGGCAACAGGGCGTGGGGGTGCCGGGGGGCCGAGCGGGGGCGAGACCACCCGGGGGGCGGGGTAGGCCGCGGGCGGGCTGACCGGGGCGGCGTGAACCGCCGGGACGGCCGGTGCCCGGCTCGCGGGTACCGCCGCGCTGGCCAGACCGGCTGATGGCCTGGCGAACTCCGCCTTTACCCGGAGGGCCTCGGCCGCTGCCATCTGGGCTTGCTGGGCGTGCACGAGGTTGCCGAGATCACCCTCAACCTGAGCCAGCGTGGCCTGCTCCGTCGCGTTGGCAGCCGCAGCCGCGGCCTGGTCACGGCCGATCTGTACGACCGCGACCTGGGCGGCGGCGTTCTCGCTGCTAAGGGCGCTGCGGGCGTCGGCCAGCTGATGGGACAGGACCCGGAGCTGGCGGATGGCATCCCGTTCGATCGACGCCACCGCGGCCGCGTAGGCCTGGCGCCTGAGCAGTTCGTCGGCGCCCCCGGCGCCGTTCAGCGAAATGGCCGGTGGCCGTCCACCGAGGACGTAGGTCTCGACCCCCTGGCGGCGCAGGACCGACCGGGTGGCGCCGAGCCAGGCGGCGGTCGTCGTCATCTGGCGCTGCGTGCTGGCGAGCTGGGCAGACACCCGATCGGCGTGAACCCGGGCCCCGTCCAATCGCTGGGACAGTTCGGCCAGCCGGATCGCCTCTCCCTGAAGCTTGGCCGCGATCTGGGCGGCTTGGGCTTGTTTATCCGCTATGGGGGAATTCCCGGCGGCCGCGAGCGAGGAGCCCGCGGCCACCCCCGGGGTTGCCGTCCCCGAGAGCAGGACCACCACGGCCGCGACCATGATGACCCCGCCTGCCGCCCCCCGACGGATTCGGCGATGACCGTCCACTGGCTGCATGGGCGTCTCCTTGCTGCCGCATGAGCACGGGCTGGCGCAACACTACTCACATCTGCCCCAGATTTCACATCCGCAACAAGTGCCGGGCCCAGGCGCCCGTCCGCTAGCTTCCCTGACGATGACTGATTTCCGGATCGAGCACGATTCCATGGGCGAGGTCCGCGTCCCCCTCGAGGCCAGGTGGGGAGCTCAGACCCAACGGGCGGTCGAGAACTTCCCGATCTCGGGCGAACACCTCGAACCCTCGCTGATCGCGGCGCTGGCGATGATCAAGGGCGCGGCCGCGCTCGAGAACGCCAGACTCAAAGTGGTGGAGGGGCGGGTGGCCGCGGCCATCGCCGAGGCGGCGGCCGAGGTGGCGGCCGGCCGGTGGGACGACCACTTTCCCCTCGACGTCTACCAGACGGGGTCAGGGACGTCGTCGAACATGAACATGAACGAGGTGCTCGCCAGCCTGGCGGGCGAGAAGCTGGGCGAGAAGGTTCATCCCAACGACCACGTCAACGCCTCGCAGTCGTCCAACGATGTCTTCCCGTCCGCGATCCACCTGGCCGCGACCCGTCAAATCGTCACGTCGCTGATCCCCGCCCTGGAGCACCTGGCGGCCACCTTTCGGAGGAAAAGCCGCCAGTTCAAGTCGGTGGTCAAGTCGGGCCGGACCCACCTGATGGACGCCACGCCCGTCACCCTGGGGCAGGAATTTGGCGGCTACGCGGCTGCGATCGAGCATGGCATCGAGCGGCTCCAGGCCGCCCTTCCAAGGGTGGCGGAACTACCGCTCGGCGGAACGGCCGTCGGAACCGGGCTCAACATGCCCAAGGGATTCGCCCGGGCGGTGATAAAGCGTCTGGCCGAAGACCAGTCACTTCCGTTGACCGAAGCCCGCGATCACTTCGAGGCTCAGGGCGCTCGGGACGGGCTCGTCGAAGCGTCGGGAGTGTTGCGAACCGTTGCGGTGTCGCTTTTTAAGGCCGCCAACGACTTGCGATGGATGGGCAGCGGGCCGCGCTGCGGCCTGGCCGAGATCCACATCCCTGACCTGCAACCCGGCTCGTCCATCATGCCGGGCAAGGTCAACCCGGTCATCCCGGAAGCGGTGTGCCAGGTCGTGGCCCAGGTGATCGGCAACGACGCCGCCGTCGCCTTTGGAGGCGCGGCCGGCAACTTCGAGCTGAACGTGATGCTGCCGGTGATCGGCCGCAACCTGCTGGAATCGATCCGTTTGCTGGCCCAGGTGACCCGGGTGTTCGCCGATCGTTGCGTCGCCGGTATCCAGGCCGACGACGAGCGCTGCCGGACCTACGCCCTGTCCTCACCATCGATCGCCACCTCGCTCACCCCCTACATCGGATACGAGGAGACCGCCAAGGTCATCAAGGCGTCCATGGCCGAGGGGAAGGATCTTCGAACCGTTGTCCTCGAACGGGGGCTGCTGACTGAACAAGAGGCCGACCCCGCCCTCGCCCTGGAAGCCATGACCAGAGG
>JBPYFF010000223.1:0-18373 GCA_051984455.1 Acidimicrobiales bacterium
CGCCCCCTCCACCCCCGCCGCCTGTCGGGGGCTACCCACCGCCCCCTCCACCGCCGGGATACGGCTATCCACCGCCCCCACCGCCGCCGGGATATGGCTACCCGCCGCCGTCCGGTTACGACGCGCCGCCCACCTCGAACGTGGCCGTTGGACCGGCCCTCACCTGGGCGTGGACGAAGTTCCAGCAGAATGCCGGCCCGCTCATCCTGGTCGTGCTGATCGCGTTCATCGGCATTCTCGTGGCGAGCTTTCTTAGCGCCGTTATACGCGACGCTTCAGGCGACAGTCTCTTCGGCGTGTTGTTCGGCGTTGCCATCGCGGACTTGCTGATCTTCATCGTGTCCGGCTTCTTGCACATCGGCGTCTACAACTCCGCCCTCGCCCTGGCGGACGGACGCCCCGTCGAGCCGAGCAAGATGTTTCGGAGCGATCACCTGCTCAACTATCTGGTCGCACTCGTCCTCTACGGACTGCTCGCTGCGGTCGGTTTTGCCCTCTGCATCCTCCCGGGCATCGTCGTGCTCTACCTCGGGTTCCTGACGCCCTGGTTCGTGTTGGATCAGGGCATGGACCCGGTCGACGCGCTCAAGGCCAGCTACCGGACCACGACCAGCAGCGGATGGGGCCTTATCTTCTTCGCCCTCATCACATGGCTGATCTATGTGGCAGGAGCCATCGTGTGTCTGGTCGGCCTGCTCGTGACGGTGCCCCTCGCCCTGCTCATGGTCACCTACACCTTCCGACGGCTGACCGGCGGGCTGGTGGCGGCCTGAACGGCCAGCCCGCGATCTCCGCGACCTCCGCGTTCAGTCGGCCAGATCGGGCTGCTCCCTGAGGATGCGGGCAAACAGCGGTTGAAAGCTGAACCATCCCCCGACGTGGCTCCCGACCTGGGTCGCCGTCAGCGCCGCCATCTCATCGTTGATGAGCACCGGCGTGCCTGCGGCCTCGGCCAGCAACTGCGCCTGGCACGATCGTTCCATGGTGATGAACCACCACGCCGCCTCGTCGACGGAGTGGCCGACGGTCAGCAGGCCGTGGTTGCGAAGGATCAGCGCCTTGTGTTCGCCGAGGGCGTGCGCCAGCCGCTTGCCCTCTTCGATGTCCAGCACCACCCCGGTGTAGTCGTTGAACACATCGTGGTCCTGGTAGAAGGCGCACACATCCTGAGTGATCGGGTCGAGCTTGCGACCCAGCGCCGACCACGCCTTGCCGTATACGGAATGAGCGTGGGCCGCCGCGATCACGTCAGGCCGAGCGGCGTGGACTTGCGAGTGAATCACGAAGGCGGCCTGATTGATGAGCGCGTCGCCCTCAACCACCTCGCCCTGATGATTGACCAGACACAGGTCAGAGGCGCGAACATGACCGAAGTGCATCCCGAGCGGGTTGACCCAGAAGTGGTCGAGCCGTTCCGGATCACGGGCGGTGATGTGGCCCGCCAGGCCTTCGTCGAAGCCGAATCGGGAGAACAGCCGGAAGGCAGCGGCCAGCCGCACCTTGCGGTGCTGGCGTTCCTCCTCAACGGAGTCGAAGGTGGGCGGGAGCGGCATCTTGAACTCGGCCATGCCGTCATCCTACGGCCTGGCACCCCGGCGGGAATGACCGGAAGCCAGGTTTCGTCACCGTGACGAAACCTGACGAGAGGAGGAGGTGCCGGTGGTGCGGGCGGCCCATCGAGCAGGGGGCGCCGACGGGGCGCCCGGCGCTGTACTGCCGGCCATCGCACCGCCAACGCGATTACGAGGCCCGGCTGCGAGCCCGGGAACTCGGGTTGTCAGAGTCGGAGCTGGTTGTGGCCCGAGGAGCGATCGACCAGCTCCACGATCAGATCTACATCCTCGAATGCGCGATCGAAGACGTGGAAAAAGACGTGGCCGAGGATGAAAGCATCGACACGATGAGACGGGCCCTCGCCTGGTTGCTCGAGGCCGCCCGGCCGCTGCGGTCGGCCCGTCTCACCGACTGACCGTAGAGCCGGCGGCTATCCGCAGGACGTCCGGGTGCTGCCCAGGAGACGCAGGTCAAGCTGGAGCGGCCCGCTCTGGGTCGCGTCGATCGCGGTCCATCCGTTGCTGGCGGGATGAACGCATCCGCTGCCCTCAACCAGTGTCCAGTTGGGGCTGTAGCGGACGCGAACGACGATCGTGCCCGGGGCCTCGGCCTGGAGGTCGACCTGGCCCCCGTCCAGGTGAATCAGCCGGCCCGGCGCATCCACGATGCCCGACGCCCCCGTCACCTCGAACACCCGCCAGTGGCGGTCATGCCAAACGGGGCGCAACCCGGGGACCCCGCTCGCGACCAGCCTGCCTTCGTGGGTACCCGCATAATCGAGGGCAACATCGGGCAGGGCGACGTAGCGGACACCGTTGTTGAGCAACCAGTCCTCGTAGCTGGTCGGAGTGAGCGCCGCGTTGTTGTAGAAGAGCGGGGCGTCGACGGTGTCCAGTTGACGTTCCCATCCCCGGGCCAGTGGATAGGACGGCGCGACGTAGGCGGCCTCCCAGTGGAGCCGGGTCGGGACGATTTCCACCCGGCCCAGCGGATTGTCGTGCTGCCGGAGAAATCCGAGCAGAGGCGAGAAGTAGGCGGCGTCGACAGACGGATCGGACCGGTCGCGCGTGAAGACCCCGATTGCCGGGCTCCACTGCCAGGCGAGGAGGGGAAGAACGGCCACCCCCAGCAACCCCATGGTGAACCTTCGACTCAAGCGGTTAGGCCAGAAGACACAGGCCGCCACCGGTGCGCAGAGGCATTCACCCAACCGGCTGATGTTGCCCCCCATGGGCGTGCGCAGGACGAAGCTTCCGATGGCCGCGCCGACGTACAGCAGCAGGCCGACCTGCAACACCCGCTCCCGGCCCGGCACGAGCATCAGCAGCACGGCCCCGCCGATCAGCAGCATCAACAGGTCGATGGCAGGAAAGGGCATCACACCCTGGCCGGGGAACAGCACGCCGAGTACAACGACGACAAGCACCGGACCGGCGACCAGCCACGCATAGCTGAGCCGCAGGCGGGGCCGAGAGGCCAGAAGCCATGCCATCCCGGCCAGCAGTAAGAACGCCCCGGCCAGTGGACTCGCGGCGGTCGCCAGCAGGCCGAGGAACCCGGCCAGGTACCACCTGCCCCTCGTCGCGGCCCACAGGGCTCCGAGGGCGAAAGCCTCCCCGAGCAAGAAGGGCAGTTGCCCGACCGCGACCTGCACGAGAGTGCCGAGGGCGAACATGATCGACCCGACGCGCGCCGAGGGGCCGAAATGCCCCACCACCAGCCGGTCGAACGCCCAGGCAGCGGCTCCGGCGCTGAGTATCTCGGTTACATGGACGCCCAGGATGCCGGCCACCGGCGGGAAGATGACGCTGTAGCTGAGCGTCCAATGGCCGCCGTACCACTGGCTGTCCCAGAGGGTGAAGCCCGACCGATGGAACAACCCCACCCGGTACACGGACGCGGCCAGGTCAACGCCCCGCCAGCCGATGATGACGGCGGCAAGGGCAACGGCCGCCGCAACAAGGGGCGCGAGGAACGGCTCAAGACGTCTGGTGGGGAGGGCGAGCATGGCTGCTACCAATCGAGCCTATGCAGCCCTCGGCCCAACGGTGGGGAATGTGACCTTCGACCGCATCGAGTGCAACCTCGATCTTCTGCCGGACGGCCTGGACTCTACAAAGCGCTATCCGCCCGGTTTGGTCAGGCAACCAGTGCGTCTGTCTGCATTCTCGGAAGACTTACCGACACCCACAGGCGGGCGAGCGCTTCCCGGAATGAACCGAGCCGGCTCAACTTGACATAACGAACATTCTCGGCGCTTGACCACGAGGGCATTTCATCACTGTGACGAAAACCGGGTGCCGTCATACCGCCGCAGGGCGATACCGGCCCAGATGAGTTCGACGACACCAAAGGGCCAGGCTCCGCTCAGGAACCCGTAGGCGCTGGAGAGGACGCAGCCAACGGCAAACCCCAGCACGTAGAGCTGGTGGCGGCGCTCAAGCGCGTACATCACCATCATGAAGGTCAACGCGATGACGCCGTAGATCGTGACGGCCATGCGGTCACGATAGGGTCGGCGGCCACGACGACCGGTGCCGAGCAGCCGGGCCACCTGGCCGCGACCGAGGAGTTCTTCGGGCCGAGGGCCGAGGGCTGGGAGGAGCGCTTCCCCGACGACGGACCCGCGTATCGCCAAGCGGTGAGTGAACTTGCGCCGCCCGAGGGCGGCGTGGCGCTGGACGCCGGCTGCGGTACCGGCCGAGCCCTTCCCGTCCTGCGAGAGGCCGTCGGTCGTTCCGGGCTCGTGGTCGGGATCGACGTCACCCGGGCCATGCTGGCCGAAGCGAACAGGATGGGCCGGGACCGGATGGCCACGCTCGTCCGGGCTGACGTCGACAACCTCCCCCTGCCCGCCGGCGTGGTGGACGTGATCCTCGCTGCCGGTCTCGTTCCCCACTGCCCCTATCCCGCCGCCACCTTGCTCGAGCTCGCCCGGGTGACTCGTCCCGGAGGGCGCCTCGCCATTTTCCACCCCGTTGGCCGAGCTTTGCTGGCGGCCCGCCATGGGCGGGTTGCCACCGACGATGACGTCATGGCCCCAACGCAGCTCCGCCCTGCCCTGGAGATGGCCGGGTTTTCGGTGATCGAGATGGACGACGGTGACGACCGCTACCTGGCCCTCGCGGTCAGGCGGGCACGGCGTCGATGAACGCCAGCGCGGCCTCGATGAACCGGAAGTCACGGGGTGTCCCGAAGTGATCGGCGCCCCGCAGGGTTAAGAGCGTCGCGTCAGCGAGCGCGTCGACGAGCGGATCGGGCGGGCCGGCAAAATCCCGGTCGCCGAGGACGACGAGCACCGGACAGCGCACGGCGGACAGTTGCTCGGTGGTGAGTGTCGTCCGCCGGCCCCGCAGGCAGGCCGCCAACGCGGCGCCGTCGTTGTCGGAGCCCGCTGCGAACTGCGCGAACGCTCTTGCCACCGTCGGGTCCTCGGCGGCTGCCTCGCCCTCTTCTACCGCCCGGGCCATCGGCTCCACGTCCTCCCGGCGAAAGACATTTGCCCCGACGCCACCGACGACCACCCGCGCAAACCGGTTCGGCTGCCGGCTGGCCGCGGCAAGAAGGAGCTGGGCCCCAAGGGAGAAGCCAATCGCGTCAACGGTCCCCTCTTCAGGCAACGCCGCCTCAACATTGGCAACCAGGTTCGAATACGCGGCAGGATCGTGGGGCTTTTCGGCCTGGCCGTGCCCGAGCAGGTCGACTCCAATGACATCTCGGCCGGCGTCGGCCAGCAGGTCGGCCCAGCCCGGCTCACGCCAGTTGCGTTCGAATGACGAGGCGAAGCCGTGGACGAGAAGAACGGGCTCGGTGCGCACACCACGGGAGCGTATCGGTGAGGCACCGGTGACAACGCGCCGGGACGACGCCAGACAATGAAGACGACCAGCCCGGCGTTGTAGCTTGAATCTCATGTCCCGCAGGATCGAGATCGAGCTGACAAGCGCGCGGTCCGACGGCACATGGACATGGCGGGCAGCCGGCGCCCTCAAGCCTCGCGGCGTGCTTGACGGGGCCGTCCTCTACGCGGGAGCCAAGGCGGGGGATGTCGTACGCGCCGACGCCGAGTTTGAGATCGACGGGATCACGATCCTTGCCGTTCTTCCCCCCAAGGAGAAGAAGCGCCCGGAGAAGGAGCGCATCGAGCTGATCGGCAGCCGTCCAGAAGGACCTGGGGTGACCGCCAGCCTGGTCCCGGCCAGGCGGGGCCGGCCGGATGGCCCCACCCCTGGGCGCCGGCGGGAGGACGCCGCGCCCAGGAGGACCGGCCGTCCAGGCGATGATCGTTCGGCGGGGACCGTTCCGGGTCCGGCGGGGGCAGAGCGGCGGCGCCGGTCCGAACGCCCGGCCGAACGAGAATCGGGCCGGGGACGGGCGGGCCAGCGAGGTCGGCCAGCCCCCGCCGAGGCCAGGACCGGGAGCACCGGTAGCCCGGCGGAGACTCCGGCCGCTCCCTCCCGGCCAAAGGCCAAGCGGCTCAGCCCGGGCAATCGCCATCGCAGCGAGGTCCTCGAAGCTCTTCCTGCCGAGCAGCGTCCCATCGCCGAGCAGGTCCTCCGTGGCGGCATACCGGCAGTTCGGACCGCCATCCACCTCGAGCGAGAAAAGGCCACCGGCGAGGGGCGGGTCGCGCCCAATGCCGACGCCCTGCTGGCCATTGCCGAGGAGCTGCTCCCCCGGCTCAAGGCCGCTGAGTGGCACGACCGGGCGGAGGCCGCCGCCAAAGTCGCCGACGAGGTGGCGCTTCGCGACCTGCGGTCGGTCGTCGCCGGCTCCGACGTGGCGCGCGATGAAGAATCCCGACAGCTGGCGGCCACCCTGCGCGATGCACTCGAACGTCGGGCGGAGGCCCAGCGCCAGGAATGGCTCAACGAGGTAGGAGGGAACCTGAGCGAGGGCCGGCTGGTCCGGGCCTTGCGGCTGTCGGCCCGGCCACCGGATCCCGGGATCAAGTTCCCGGCCGAGATGGCCAATCAGCTGGCCGAGGCGGCCGGCCAGGGCCTTTCGCCCGACACCACGGCTGATCGTTGGATCGCGGTGCTCGAGGCGGTGGCAGCCTCGCCGGTCCGGCGCCTGGTGAAGCCGGCCGGATTGCCGCCCGAACCAGCTGAGCCCCTTCTCCGAGCAGCTCGCCGGCACGCCGGTCAGATCCCGTCGCTGGCCGCGCTGCTCGGCATCCCGATTCCGCCGCCGCCCGGGCCGCCCGCCGGGGCGTCCCGCCGGGTGCGACCCAAGGCTCGCCGGCCGCCGTCGGGAGCCCCCCGGCCCCGGACCAGCCGGCCGTCTCCGTCCCCGGACGACCCCTCAGACAACCCGCCCCCCCGGCCGGACGATCGGCCGCCCGCCAGCACGACGGAGCCCGGGCCGCCAGGAGAGTCCGTGTCGCCACCGGAGGCACCCTCTCTTCCTCCGGACGCCCCGCCGTCCGAGCCCGAGCCGGCCGCACCGACCGGGGGCTACTGACCCACCAGCCCGGGCCGCCACCGCCCGCCCGGCGTCAGCCCCGCTGCCCGGCCGGGTGCACAGCCTAAGGTCGGACGATGATCGACTACGAGGTTGAAGATCGGGTCGCGTTGATCACCCTGCGGCGGCCCGAGGCTCGCAATGCGGTCAATGGCGATGTCGCCGCGGGCATCGAGGCCGCCATCGACAAGCTCGAAGCTGACCCCGAAGTTTGGGTCGGTATCCTCGCGGCCGAAGGCCCGGTGTTTTCTGCCGGTGCCGATCTGAAAGCGATCGCCGCCGGTCAGGCCAACTCCTTGAACACGGCAAGGGGCGGGTTCGGCGGCATCACCCGGCGAGACCGGGACAAGCCCATCATCGCCGCCGTCGACGGGCCCGCACTGGCAGGCGGGTGCGAGATTGCTCTCGCCTGCGACGTGATCGTCGCCTCCCGGCGGGCGCTGTTCGGCCTGCCGGAAGTGAAGCGCTCGCTGCTGGCGGCGGCGGGCGGTCTGTTTCGTCTGCCCAGGACGATCGGGCCGAAGGTCGCCATGGAAGCGATCTTGACCGGAGACCCCATCTCGGCCGAACGGGCCTACCAGCTCGGAATGGTCAACCAGCTGGTCGAAGCAGGAGAAGCCCTGCAGTCAGCGCGAGCGGTCGCCGCCCGCGTGGTCGTCAATGCACCGATCGCGGTGTGGGAGAGCCGCAGAGTCGCGCTGGGGGCGCTCACCAAAGACGACGACACCCTGTGGCAGATGACATTTAACGGCTTCAGTCTCGTCGGCCGCACCGAGGACTTCGCCGAGGGGCCCCGCGCGTTCATCGAGAAGCGGCCGCCCGTCTGGAAGGGCCGGTAACCGGCTCAACCGGCGTAGCCGGCTCACGCGGGTGAGCCGGGTCAGTCTGATCCAGGAAGTACGCGGGGCAAGATCCCGTGGTCGAGCAAGAAGTCGGCCAGTCCCTCCACCAGAGGCAACTCCGGGACGTCGTCCAGCGAGAACCACGCCGCCTGGTCGGCGTCGTCACCCGCCGTCGGCCGGGTGGACGACAGGATCGTCACCCGGAAGTCGAGGATCACGTAATGGTGGCCCGTCCCGATCCGCTCGACCCACCCGACCAGCTCGTCACAGACGCCTTCCAGGCCGGTTTCTTCCACCAGCTCGCGCACGACTGCTTCGGCCAGCGTCTCTCCTGCCTCCACTCTTCCCCCGGGAACCGACCACCGCCCGGCCGCGGGCAGCCGGCCCCGCCGGACGAGCAGCAACCGGTCGCCGTCCAGCGCGATCGCTCCCACGCAGACCAGAGGACGCTCAGCCATCGCTCAGCCATCCAGCCGGCGATGCATCACGAGCAGCCTGGCCGTGAATCCGGACTCCTCGAAGAAGTTCTTGGTCGAGCGATGGCCTGGCAGGGCCAGCGCGTCAACACCGATACATCCTCTGGCGGTGAACCAGGCCAGCATCTCGCCCATCATCGCCTCCCCGACGCCGACCGCACGAGCTTCGACTTCGACGAACAGTTCGTCGATCACGCCCAGGTAAACCGGCCGAGCACCCTCGGTGCCCACGGTGGCCTCGAGCCGTTCGAGGTGGCCCGTGCTGTAACCGACGATCGTTTCGTCGATCGTGCCGACCCACAGCCCTCTCTCCGGGTCGTCCAGATCGGCATCGGTCAAACTCGCGCCGCCAGGTCGAGGCACTTCCCGGAGCAGGAGGAGCTCGCCCCCCCGCATGGGGCCAAGCTCTTCGCTCGCCATGCGCCGAAGCTCCGCCAGCCGTGTCAGGTCACCGGCCGTCGCTGGGCGGGCTGCCTCCATCAGTTGGCCGTCAATGGACGAGTCAGGCCTGAGGCGACTGCAACTGCGCGATCTTGCTGAGAATCGTGCGGCGACCACGCGTGGCGGACTCGTATTGCCGAACCGCCTCGAGCTCTTCGGGGGCGAGACCGCCCAGCCGCTGAACCACTTGAGAGGCGGACAGGCTGTCGTAGCCGGGAATGGCCAGCGTCGCACTGGAAGGAGCCGGCTGCTCTTCGCCTCTCCTCCCGTTCGTGACGACGCGCGGGGAACGTCCTGTTGCCGGCTCTCTCGGCCCCGGAGGACCGGGCCGGCCGTTGCGGCCGATGACCCTGAACCCGGTCAGCGCGCCGACCGCCTGCTGGCGGACCCTGGTCGCCTCCCGCTGGCCCTGGGAGACGGCAAATTTGCCGATCATCCGGGCCATGGCAACCTGTCCGGTGATTTGTTCCCGGCCCTTTTCGGCCAGCCGGGGCAACTCTTCCCTGGCGGTGATGGCCAGACCGACGGGGACGAACAAAACCAGGTCGAGCATCTGGTCAAGCGGCGACTTGTGATCGATCACTGGCCAATCCTCTCGCGTCTCACACGGCCCGAGGTAATCGCACGGTTCAGACGCAGTCCCGGCAGAGCATGGCCTTCTTGTCAGCCAGCTGACTGGGATGCTTGACGAGGAAACAGGACTGGCACACGAACTCGCCCGGTTGCTTCGGCAACACCTTGAGCGGGCTGTCCGCCCGCTCCTCCCCGTCCGAACTGTCTTCGTCTTCGTCGTCGTCCTCGTCAGCGACGACCATCCGCTCCTTCAGGATGACGTCGAGACTGGCCTCAACGTCGTCGGCGTCGGCGTCTTCGTCCTCGTCGTCCTCTTCGTCTTCCTCCTCGCGCACCGGGGCGGTGGCGACGGCCTCGTCGTCCTCGAGTTCCTCGTCCTCCAGCTGGTCCTCATCGAGGGCGTCTTCGTCCAGCGCGTCCTCATCGAGGGCGTCTTCGTCGAGCTCGTCCTCTGTCAGTTCCTCGAGCTCAGCCTCGTCGATGTCATCGGGCACGTCCTGCTCGTCATCAAGAAGCTCATCGTCGAGGTCGTCCTCTGGCATGCCCATCGCGTCCTTCTGCCCAATCCTTGGAGTCGGGATAGGTCCGCATCAACGTCCCGAGTTCCTGCGCTATTCCCTGCCTGCCGGGGAATCACCGGGCCGAGGGTCGGGCAGACGAAGGGTGGCCCGGATAACCGTTGGTGCCGTCGTGGCTGGCGGCCCGACCCGGTGGTCAGGCGGAGCCATTCTCAGCGACGTTGTCTACTTGGTTCTCCGGGCCACCCACTCCTCCCCGGCGCGCCTTCTCGAGGGAGGCGTGCGGGTTCCCAAGTCTCTCCGCACTGCCTCGCCTCGTCAAGCGGCACGCCACCGGTTTGACCTGCGGTTTTGTGCAACAGTGCTGGTAGGCCAGCAGGAGAATTTTTCCGGTCGTTTGCCGGCCCGTCAGGCCCCGGTCAGCGAAAGCGTGGCCACAAGCTGAGCACGCTCTGGACGTAGACCTGACTCTCGGGCAGAACGCCAATGTCCTGCAGGGCCCCGAGGCCCTGGTAGTAGGAGGCCACTGCCTCGCACACCTGGCCACCGGTCGAGGCGAGGAGCGCCGACAACATCCGGGCCTCCATCCGGATGTTGTCCTCGGGCACGGTGAGCTGGAGCGACGTGCCCATCAAGCGGTTCACGAACGCGGCCGTCTCGGGCAGGAGCTGGCCGATGCCCTGGGCGTTGGCGGGTGAGACAACGTTGTTTTGCCAGCCCGATTCCTGCCAGGCGACGGCTTCTGCCAGGTCCGGGGGCACGCCATAGGCCTGGCCCCACTTCACGAACAAGGGGCGAAGGGCGATGCGGTCCGGGCTACCGGCCAGGCCGCTCGGCAGCACGCCGACCGGCCGAACGGGCGGGCGGTAAACCTGGCAGAAACTTCGCATTTGGGCCAGCTCGGCGGCGGTGAAGTGCCGGGGCGGGACCGGCGGAGGGGCGGGCCCGGCCGGCGCGGGGGTCGTCGCAGAGGGCGAAGCACCGCCGAGCGGTGAGCTGACCGGTGCCGAACCCGGAAGGACCAGGACGCGGTCGGCGTACAGGATGTCGGAGAGCTTCATCCCGTTGACGGCCGCGAGCTGGTTCAGATCCACGTGGTACTGCCGGGAAAGGGCCCACAGGGTGTCACCCGGTTTCACCTTCACGGTCGTCGTGCCGCCCGGAAGGCCGAAGGCTGCCTGCCCGGCAAAGACCAGTCCGCCGAGGACAGCGAGGGAACGGAGGAGAGTGAGGCGAGGCATGGTGGTGTCCTCTCTCCGCCGGGGGAGAAATTACACGTTCACTAGAGCCTCATCAACCCCAACAACCCCAATAATCACATCAACCTCAAGATTTACCCACCGTTGAGCTCCCGGCAGGGGGCATCAAGCCGTTATCGAGCGTGAGAGTTTTGCTGGTTCGTCCGGCGCTGCTCGGCCCGGCGCTCGCTTTCAAGCCGTTCGAGTCCCGCCATTTCGTAGTCCTGGTGATCGACGAACGACATCAGCGTGGCCAGGGCCCGGTGTCCCGCCTGCTCGGCAATGAGCCGGTGCATTTGCTGGCACACCTTGCGGTACTCGGGATGCCCCTGGGCGGTGGTCCTGAGCTCGATCAGATGCATGGCTTCACGGGCGTTCAGGTGCATGGCGTACCGGACCCGGAACGCCAGCGCCACGGCGTATGACGCCTGCGGCAAACCGACCCGGCTCAACAGGACGTCGTACAACTCGGCCGACCGGGCCATGGACGCGTCAAAGGCGTCGGCCGCGCCCGCGGCCACGACCGCGGGTGGCAGCTGGTATCCGTGGCCCGGAGTCAGGCTCTGCCACTCGATGGTCAACATCCGGTGCCGTTGCAGGTCACGAAAGGCGCCGTAGTCCGACAGCACGTCGAAGCGGTAGTTGACCCGCTCAAGGGCCCGTCCCGGCCGATGCCGGCGGTTGCCCCGCTCCCCCGCGTACCTGCGCATCACCTCGAGCCGTTCCTCGACGCTCATGCGCTCTACCCGGGCGAGGATGCTCGACTCGGGCAGGCTGGTGAAGGGATAGAGCATTGAGGCCACGACTTTGGTCTCGGCCTCCGGATCCCATTCGAGCAGCGTGACCTCCGGGCCCTCTGCCCGGTGAAGCGAGCCCGCAAGCCCGCCCGGATGGCCGAACAGGCCGTCGGCGACATCCTGCATGGCTCGCTGATTCTTCTCCAGGTACTCCGACCAGGCGCCGCCCCGGTCAGGCGCATCCACCCGACGCAGGAACGAGGGAATCACCTTCCGCAGCTCCGTCAGCATCATGCCGGCATAGGAGCGTGCTTCGGGCAGCGGATGGGCCCGCATCCGCAGCAGCAGCGCTTCGTAGGCCTGGCCGGTGCCATAGATGCCGACGTTCGAGGTGGCCGCCGCGGGCAGGAGTCCCCGCAGGGCATCGAAGGCCTTGGCCTTGATCGACTGCCGGTAGGCGAAGTCGGAGTCTCCGCGCGGCTTGGGCAGCTGGGCGGCGAACCAGGTCTGCAGTACCGGTACCAGTCCGGCATAGGTGTCGAACATTCGGTCCATCTCGCCGACGTACCGAGCACCGAGGGCCGAGGAGAGGATCTCCGGATCGCGGTAATACCGGTAGCGGCCGTTGGGCAAGCGGGAGTCGTAGGAGATGTAACGGGTCGACTGTTCCATGTACGCCATGAGCCGTCCACGCTCCAGCACTTTGGTCAAGAGATTGGAGGTCTGTTCGCACGCCAGGTGCACCCCTCCGAGCTGGGCGACGGAGTCGTCTCCGTATTCGTAGAACACCCGGTCGTAGAGCTGTTCCGCCCTGACGAGGCCGACGGTGGCGTCGATGGACTGGTCACCGGAAACGTCGAGGTCGCCGACGAACTCGTCGAGGAACAAGCGGCGCAGGCTCTTGGCCGATCGGGAGTACCGGGCGAACAGGGCCCCCTTGACGATGTCGGGCAGGTTCACGAGGGCGAAGACGGGCAGGTCCAGATTGGTGAAGTACCGGCGAAGGACCTCCGCCTCGGCGTCGGTCCATTCCTCAGCGGCATAGAGCTGCATGGCGGTTGCAGAGCCTATGAGCCGCCGCCTGTCGGGGTGTGGGACGGTCCCGGGCCCGGCCGCCCCGTGCCGCCAGGGCGCCACCCGTCTCGCCCGGGCGGCTGCGGCCGGCCCCTCAACGCTCAAACAACGACGGTCAAGGCGTCGGCCTCGACCCGAACCGACAATGTCCTGGCCGGCCCGATCGCCACCCGGTCGAGGATGATCGACCGGGGCCGGTCGAACGTGACCTGGACCGAGGCGGACCGTCGCTCGACGATGCCCGGGTGCGGGAGGTGGCTGCCGTGGCGCAGCCGACTCCTCACCACCAGCAGCTCGGCCGGCCGGACACGGGCGTCGTAGGTATCCAGCAGCCCGTCGTCGGGATGGGCCCGCGGACCCAGGTTCCACTCGCGGTACCACTGAGCATTCATGGCGGCAAACACCCTCGTCCACCGGCGGTTTCTCGCCACGAGGTGCGCGACGAACCAGTGCAGGCGGCCGTCGACGAGCACCGCGCCCACATCGACGGGGAAGGTGACCGCGTCCGGCGATCGCAGGCGGTCGGCCTCGGTGGCCCGGCCACCGAGCGTCCGGTAGAGGTCACCTCCGAGCAGACCGATGACGGGCAGCGGGCGGCCGGCCCGGCGGGCGTCTTCGATCACGGCGCGCGCGTCGGCGTCATTCCTGACCACGACACCGTCGTCAGGCAAGGGGCTGGGAGTCCCCCACGCCTGACCTTTCTGGATGGGCACGGTGCCGCGTTCGCCGCTCTACCCGGACCCCACCCGGGAGCTTGCCGGCGCCGGTTGCGGGTCGTCCTCCGCCTCGTCCTCCCCCGCCGAGATGATCGAGGACGCCGCGACCACGCCCCTGAACAGGTGGTCTGATGCGGTTCGGGCCGCCCGGCGGAGGTCTTCCGCCGGCCCAATGTCCGCCAGCTGGCGGAGCAGGTCGATGAGCTGTTTCACGTTCCGAACGAAATCGCCGCCCGAGATCTCCTCGTCGGCGATGATGCTCGCCAGCTCGTCGCCGGCCGCCCAGGCGTGGGCCAAAGCGGCGAAACCGGGGTCCGGCCGCCGGGTCATCGGGAGCCCGGCGTCGTCCTCGGCCTGGTTGAGCTCCGAAGCCAGCCGGTCGATGCGGGCCCAGCGCTCCCGCAGTGGTTGCGTGGGAAAGGCCGGGGCGACGGCCCCCGGGCCACGCGCTTCGAAGGTGAAGACGGACACCAGGGCGGCCAGTTCGGACGGCCGCAACCCGCCCAGCAGGCCCTGCTCGAGGCATTCGACCACCAACAGATCGGCTTCGTGGTAGAGGCCGGCCAGCCGCTCCCCCGCGGCCGTGAGGGCCCAGCCATCGACATACCCCCAGGCCTCGAGCACCCGCAGCACCCGGTCGAACTGACGGGCCAGCGACTCGGTGCGACCCCGGATTCTGCGCTCCAGCCGCTCTCCATCTCGGGCCAGGCGGTCGGCCCGTTCCGCCGCCCGAAGATGCTGGCGGAGGTCGGGACACCCGGCCACCGGATGGCCGTCGGCCATCTCCGCCTTGGCCTGGGCGTCTTCCGCCCGGGATCGTCGCCGCCGGGATCCGGGGCGATCGGCACCGTCACCCACCAGCCGGTCTTCCCGGAGACGAGCCGCGGCCAGGGCGGACGCGACCTGCCGCTGGAAGGCTGAATTGTGAGGGGCGTAGGGGAAAGGGAGCTCGACGCGCGCCAATGGGCGCGGCGGCGCCGGGAAGTCCCTCGGACCGAGTGATACCAGCTTTCGGTCTGGCCTGATGGCCCGTAGCCGGAGGTCTCCGCCCCGCCGTCGCGTCGTCGTAAGGACCGCCACCCGCCCCCCGCCCTTCCGTCCCGGGACAACCAGCACATCGCCGGGCTTCAGGTGGTCGAGTGCCGCCAGCACCTCGGCGGTCATAGACGGGCGGAGCGCGGCCGACGCCTCGCTCACCCGCAGCAGCGCCCGGTACTCCTCGACGTCGCCCCGCTCACAGGCTGCCGCCTGGCGGGCCTCAGTCAGGGCCGAGCGCGTGCGCTCCAGCTGGGCTTCCAGACGTACCACGTCACTATCGGCCCGGTACTGGGCAAAGGACAGGTTGAGCAGATGATGGGCGACGGCGGGTTGATAGCGGCGAACCAGGTTGGCAGCCATGTTGTAGGTGGGCCGGAAACTGCTGGTGAGGGCGTAGGTCCGCGTTCCGGCCAGACCCGCGACCTGGTCGAAGGGAACAAACGGTGACCACAGCACGACGCCGTAACCGACTTCATCGATCCCCCGCCTTCCCGCTCGGCCCGTCAGTTGCGTGTATTCGCCCGGCGTCAGGAACTCGTGCCGTTCACCGGTGAACTTGGTCAACTTCTCGATGACGACCGAACGGGCTGGCATGTTGATCCCGAGCGAGAGCGTCTCGGTCGCGAACACGGCCTTCACGAGTCCCTCCGCGAAGCACGCCTCGACCGCCTCTTTGAAGGGCGGGATCAAGCCTGCGTGGTGGGCCGCCAGGCCAGCCTCCAGGCCGCCCACCCAGCCGGTGTAATCAAGAGCCCGGAGATCGTCGTCAGAGAGCGCGTCGACACGGGTCTCCGCGATGGCGCGAACCTGCCGGCGCTCCTCGGGCGTGGTGAGCCGAAGCCCCTCTCTCATGCACTGGTTGACCGCTTCGTCGCACCCCGCCCGGCTGAACACGAAGTAGATGGCCGGCAGCATGTCGTTTTCGTTGAGCAGGTCGACCACCTCCGCCCGGCGGGGGGTGAACAATCGGCCCCGAGGCCGCCCCCGCTGGCCAGGACCGCGAAATCCCTTGGCGTCGAGCGCGACGACTTCGGCGTTTGCCCGTCCGTCCACAAAGGTGGGAAACAGCAACAGTCGTTCGGATGACCGGTCACCCAGCAGGTAGAGATTGTGGAGATCGACCGGTCTGCGGTCCTCGATGACCGGCGTCGTCGCGCCCCGCACGGTTCCGATCCAGTCGGCGAGCTCCTCGGCATTGGAAACGGTCGCCGACAGGCACACCAGGTCCACGCTCGGGGGAGTGTGGATGATGACTTCTTCCCAAACCGGGCCGCGGTAGGCGTTTTGCAGGTAGTGGACTTCGTCCAGCACCACGTAGCGCAAACCTTCCAGTGCGCCGGATCGGGCGTAGATCATGTTGCGCAACACCTCGGTGGTCATGACCACGATCGGTGCGTCGCCGTTGATGGCGTTGTCGCCAGTGAGCAGCCCGACCTGTTCAACGCCGTAGAGCCTCAGGAGGTCCCCGTACTTCTGATTGGACAGGGCCTTGAGCGGGGTGGTGTAAAAGGCCTTTTTCCCCTCCCCCAGCGCTTTGGCCACTGCGTATTCAGCCACCACCGTCTTGCCCGACCCGGTCGGTGCCGCCACGACAACGCTGCAGCCGCCGTCGAGCGCATCAAGCGCTCGGACCTGGAACTGGTCGAGCTCGAAATCGAGCCTGGCGATGAAATCAGCCCGGGAAAGAGCATTGGCCGTCACCGTGCGGTCACTTGTGCAAGATTCGACCGAGGACGATCGAAAGCTCATAGAACACGTACAACGGGACTGCCATGGCAACGAACGAGTAGGGGTCGTTGCTCGGGGTCGCCACCGCGGCGACGATGGCGATCACCACAATCGCGGGCCGGCGCCACCGTCGCCACTTCCTGCTGGGAACGACGCCTGCGATCTCGAGGAAGACCAGCACGATCGGAAAGAGAAAGACCAGCCCGAAAATGGCGCAAGCGGCGACATACAGGTTCACGTACTTCTGGGGTCCGAAGAGCGTGGCGATGTCCTTGCCGCCAACCGCAATAAGGAAGTCCAGCGCTTTGGGCCACACCAGAATGGCGGTGAGAACGCCCAGGCTGAAGAGCAGGATGGCAGACCCAACGAACGGGATGGCATATCGCTTCTCGTTCTTGTGAAGCCCGGGGGTGATGAACCGCCACAGCTCCCAGAGGACGACTGGCGAGGCCAGGAACAGGCCGAGATACCCGGACACTTTCAGGCGCGTGCTGAAGCCCTCGAGCGGGCCGGTGACGACCAGCTTGCCGCCGGCGATGACCTTGTCCGGATGGCGCTCGGCAAACGACCGGTACGGCGCGCTGATGAAATGAATGACGGCGTTGTAGAGAAAGAATGCGATCAACGTTCCCAGGCCAACGGCGATGACGCAGATGATGAGCCGGCGACGGAGCTCGGTCAGATGCTCCGTCAACGTCATGCGGACGAGGTCGTCGTCTTTGGGCGCGGCCTCGGCCGGCCTCGAGCCGTTGGGGCTCGTCTTCTTGGCGCGGCGGATGCGGATGGCGATCGGAGGGTCCTTCCGGTCGACCTAAACTCGTGTCGTCACTCGACTCATCGCTAGTTGAGCGACGGATCGTCGGGGGCTGGTGGCGGCCCGGGCTGTTCCCTACCCACCGCCCTGGAGCCCTGAGGGTCGGGCGAAGGTGTCGCCGGTGCAGCCGGCGGGGAGCCCGACAGTGCGGACACAGTTGATGACTCGTCCTCTCCACCTGTCAGTCCATGCAGGTGGGTCCGCAGTTGGCCGAACTCGTCCCGCAGGTCGCCGACAGCAGCAGTCAGGGCGTCCTTGGGGTCGGCCAGTGCTTCCTTCACCTCGTCCTGGAAGCTGCCGGACATCCGCCTGAGCTCCCCCATGAAGTGACCAAGCGTCCGGGCCGCCTGCGGCAGCCGGTTGGGCCCGAGGACGATCAGCGCGATCACGAAGAGCAGGATCAGCTTCTCCGGACCGGGGACGTTGATCACACCGCGGGAGTCTACCGGGGCATAACGTTTTCCAATGCTCGCCGACGGACCGCTCGGGGGCAGGATAGGGCGATGGACTCCCTGCTCCATCCACCGATCGGGTTCGCCCACCGGGGCGCCCGGGCCGACGCGAGGGAAAACACGCTGGAGGCCTTCGATCTGGCCCGAAGGCTGGGGGCCACCGGTCTGGAGAGTGATGTCTGGCTGACCGCCGACGGGGTGCCCGTGCTGGATCACGACGGGCTGGCCCGGCGGCACTGGTGGCGACGACAGCCGATCAAGACCCTTGCCAGGGCGGCGTTGCCGGGATACATCCCCTCACTCACGGACCTCTACGAGCATTGCGGGGCGGACCTCGAGCTGTCGCTGGACGTCAAGGACGTCGAGGCCTTCACGCCGGTGCTCGCCGTCGCGCATGCGCTGGGCGACGACGCGACCGCCAGGCTCTGGCTGTGCCACGGCGACTGGCAACTGCTCCAGGTTTGGCGGTCACAGTCGAGCCAGGTGAAGCTCGTCAACTCGATCCGTCTGCGGTCCATCAAGGAAGGGCCGGAGCGACGGGCGGCGACACTGGCCGACGAGGGAATCGACGCCATCAACATGCACGCGACCGATTGGACGGCCGGCCTGACAACCTTGTTCCACCGGTTCGAGCGTTTGGCGTTCGCGTGGGACGCACAGTTCGACCGGGTCTTGCGGGCCCTCCTCCAGATGGGTTGCGACGCGGTCT
>JBPYFF010000224.1:0-3467 GCA_051984455.1 Acidimicrobiales bacterium
GGCCGGCGCTCTGCTGGAACTTCGTCCACGCCCAGCTGAGCGCCGGGCCGACGGCGACGTTCGTTGTTGGTGGCGCGTCGTGGCCGGACGGGGCGTTGTAGCCCGGCGGCGGCGGGGGCGGTGGGTAGCCGTATCCCGGCGGTGGCGGGGGCGGTGGGTAGCCGTATCCCGGCGGTGGTGGGGGCGGTGGATAGCCCCCGACGGGCGGCGGGGGTGGAGGCGCGTGGTAGCCGTCAGGCGGGGGTGGAGGCGGCGGAGGCGGCTCCTCAGATCCGTAGGGCGGCTCCGGAGGGACATCGGTCACGGGCCCGCTCCTTTCGTTGCCGCAACGGTAGCAAGGGCCCCCTGGCATGAGTCTGCCTTGACTGATCGGTCAAGTTTGGGTGGACTGACAGCCATGGACTGGCCTCTGCGTTTCGGCATCTTCATGGCTCCTTTTCATGCGGTCGGCCAGAACCCGACCCTGGCACTGAAGCGCGACCTCGAGCTGGTCGAGCGGCTGGACGCGCTTGGCTACGACGAGGCGTGGTTCGGCGAACACCATTCCGCCGGTTACGAGCTCATCGCCTCCCCCGAGGTGTTCATCGCGGCCGCGGCCCAGCGGACCAGGCGAATCCGGCTGGGGACGGGAGTGAGCTCACTCCCCTACCATCACCCGCTCATCCTGGCCGACCGCATGGTGCTGCTCGACCACCTGACCGAGGGCCGGGTCTCCTTCGGCGTCGGTCCGGGCGCGCTTCCCTCTGACGCCTACATGATGGGCATTGAACCGGTGCGGCAACGGGAGATGATGGAAGAGTCCCTGGAGGCCATCCTGGCGCTGCTGGACAGTCCTGAGCCGGTCAGCCGGAAAACGGACTGGTTCACCCTGCGCGACGCCCGTCTGCAGCTGCGGCCGTACACCGCGCCGCGGTTCGAGGTGGCGGTCGCGGCCCAGGTCTCACCCGCCGGTCCCCGGGCGGCCGGCCGCTTCGGGCTGGCACTGCTGTCGCTCGGTGCCACCACGGCAGGGGGGTTCGACGTGCTCGGCGCCCATTGGGACGTGATGGAGCAGCGGGCGACCGAGTTCGGCACGACCGTCGACCGCCGGGACTGGCGCCTGGTCGGGCCCATGCACCTGGCGCCCACCGAGGCACAGGCGAGGGAGGAGGTGGCCTTCGGTCTGGCCGACTGGGTCGATTACTTCCGGCGGGTGGCGGCCCTGCCGCTGGCGCCCGACGTCGACGACCCTCGACAGCTGGTGGACGCCATTAACGGAACCGGGCTGGCCGTCGTGGGGACACCCGATATGGCGGTCGCGCAGTTGCAGCGCTTGATCGACCAGTCGGGCGGCTTCGGCACCTGCCTCTTCATGGCCCACGAATGGGCCGGCCGCGAGGCCACGCTGCGGTCCTACGAGCTTTTCAGCCGGTACGTCGCGCCCGTCTTCCAGGGCCAGCGTGACGCCGCGGTCTCGTCCCGTGACTGGGCTGCAGGCAACCGGGAGACGTTCATCGGCGGGGCGATCACCGCGGTGATGAAAGCCATTCAGGACCACGCCGAGGAGAAGGCGGAGCGAGCAGCCCGATCTTGAGATTTGCGGCTCAGGTCGTAGCCTGTTGGTCGTGAGCGACCGGGCGCCCGCAAATCCGTCCGTCCCCAGTGTTCTCGCCGCCCGCATTGCCCTCGACTTGCGACCGTTCCGGTATGTGGGCGCGGCAATGCTGGCGCTCGGGCTGGTCCTTCCCCATCTTCCCGGCGATCCCGGCGTACCCTGCCCCCTCCGTACCACGACGGGCGTGCCCTGTCCTCTGTGCGGAATGACAACGAGCGTGAAGGCGACGATGCGCGGGGATCTTCACGCCGCCTTCACGGCGAATCCCTTTGGCATTCTTGCGGTGCTGACTGCCGTCCTGCTTCTGGTGCGGCCCGCCTGGGGCCGCCTCGCGCTGCCGGTGGGAGTGCTGATGGGTGGCGTCCTGGTTTCCTGGCTGTTTCAGTTGCATCGCTTCCACTTCGTCTAGTAGTTCATCGAGTTCTCAGATAGGAACGACCACCGGCGGGAAATTAAGTCAATAGCGCGGATCGCGGCGAGGCGTTCCGTGGTGAACTGGGTTAGTCCCGTTCGAACATCAACCTGGAGGCCGTGAGGGGATCGCCCTGATGAGCGCACTGCTCCTGATTGTGCTGGTCGGCGTGGCCGTCGTTGTGACCGTTCGGAGCGCCCGACGCGGATTGTCCGATCGGCACACCGTCGAAGAACACCACCGCACGCTCGGAACGCTGAAAGAGATCGCTCACCGCCAGGAGACCGAGGGCGGGCTTTCGAGCCGGCCGACCCGGATCGTGCCACCGCCGGCCCAACCGCACATTCGGGTCATGCCGCCAGGCGGCCATGCGACCCAACCCGGCCAGGCGGCCCAACCCGGCCAGCCCACCGCACCCCCTGGCCAGCCGGTTCGCTGGTCACCGGCCCAGCCGCCGGTGCCCGAGCCAGAGCCAGTCGCCGAGCCGGCCGTAGCTGCCCAGCCGGTCGATCCTGCCCCGGCAGGCGATCAGCCGGTGCCCCCGCCGCTCGAGCCCGCCCCACTCATCCTCCAGTCGCCCGTTGCCGCCCTGCCGGGCGAGATCCCCCCGCTCTCGGCCCCCACCACGCCGCCGCCCCGTGCCCCGTCCCGCCCTGCTCCGGTCCCCCCTGAACCGGCCGCTCCCCTCGTAGCCCTTACCGTCGGCGGAGGTGAGGTCCCTCCCGAGCCGCGGCACCGGTGGCCCAGGTGGGTGATTGCCGGGGTCAGCGCAGCCGCGACCATCGTGGTTGCAGTGGGCGCCATCACCCTCCTCGCCACCGCGATCGGCTCAGGCAGCCATCATCCCCGCTCCCCCGCCAGCGCCGCGCCCGCCACTCCGCCGCCCACGGTCTCGCCGCCGACCACCGCGGCACCCAGGGCCTCGGCGGTCCTGATCGGTAGCAACAGTCAGGGCGCCCGGTACAGCGTGGGGCCGTCAGCTGCATCGATCGAGCTGGTGCCGACGTCACCGTGCTGGGTCCAGGTGCGAACGGGAAGCGCCACCGGACCGGTCATCTTCCAGGGGACGATGCACGTCGGCGACCACCTGCCGCTTCCCACCAGCGGACCAGTGTGGTTGCGGCTGGGCAACCCGCCCGGCATCTCGATCGTGGTCGACGGCACGCCCCTGCATCTGGTCACGGCGAGCGTGGCGCAGCCGTACAACCTCGAGCTGCAACCGTCCACCTGATCGGTCTGAGCGCTAGCTGGTCGCGCCGTCGCGGCGTGCGTCCCACGTCGGCACCAGTTGGCGGGCAGCTCTCGCCTCGTCCACCCGGCCGACGGGTGTGGTTCTCGGCGCCTGAGCCGCCTCGTCGTGGCTCTCGAGGGCGATCCGCTCGAGCGCGGCGGCCAGGGCCTCCAGCGTTTGCGGGCTTTCCGTCTCGGTCGGCTCGATCATCAGCGCCTCGTCGACGATCA
>JBPYFF010000225.1:0-2162 GCA_051984455.1 Acidimicrobiales bacterium
CCTGGGCCGTAATAGCGCAAGGTATCACCGGCTGGCCGGCAGCCTCACCGAGATGCGACCGGCAGTCTGGTGGCTACTGGCTGCCGTTCGCCGTACTGGTATAGCCCGCACCCAAGCCAACTTCGCACCCGAACCCCCCTGGCCGGCCAACTTTGGGCATGATGCGTCGCCTGGGAATACCCCAAACGTGACCAAAGCTGAGCGGCGCCGAGCGCAACCAGGTTAAACCGAGCTGATCGCTCGATCGCGACCTTCGTACCTCCGGCGGCGTCCGCCGCGAAACCCGCGGAACCACAAGAAGGCAAGGGGAATGAGCAGCAAGAACACGGGATGACCCCAGGCCAGGAGGAAGAAGATGCCGACGAACACAAACGGCACCGGGAATGGCCGTCGCCTGGCCGGCACCGGTGCGCCGGTATGCAGCGGCGGGAGCTCCCGCAACACCGTCCGCAACTCGCCCGCCGTCTTCGCCGTCATGGTCTCCCCGACCCGCTCTTCGAACTCCTCGAGGGTCAACCGGCCATCGGCGGTGTGGCGCTTCAGCTGGTCGACGACCTGGTTGCGGTCGGTATCTGAGACCCGAAAGTCAGCCTGCGGGGCACCGACCGGGGGCCGCTGTTCGGACCAGCTTCTGCTGTCGTAGTAACGATCGTGGCTCCACCAGCACATCTTGACCTCCTCGCCAACCTCAGCCTAACGCCCCCGGTCGGTTAGCTCGACCGCGACCCCGGCTCGGCCAATGCGCTCAAATTGAGAGCCATGCGGCGCCGCATCACCGGCTTTCACCAGGACACCGAGGGGGACTGGGTCGCCGACCTGTCCTGCCTGCATGGCCAGCACGTCCACCACCGCCCGCCGTTCCAGGTGCGGCCGTGGGTGCTTGACACCAAGAGCCGTACCGCCCGAATCGGCACCGACCTCGACTGCCCCCTCTGCGACCGGGCGGAGCTACCTGACGACCTGCACCTCGTGAGAACCGCCGGCCCCTTCACCGACACCAGCCTTCCGGCCGGCCTGCGACGCCGCCACCGCATCGCCGAGGGGACCTGGGGATGGTTGCGGATCATGGAAGGAACGGTCGGCTTCCACCTGGAGTCCGAGCCACCCATGATCAGGCGCCTGGTCGCCGGCGACAGCCAGGCGGTTCCGCCATCGATACCCCACAGGCTGAGCATCGAGGGTCCCGTCGAGCTCGCGATTGACTTCCTCACCCGGTCCTGAGGGGCGACCGGAGCGGCCGCGGCGGCCGCCTATTCGCGGGTTCTGTGGGCGCCCGCGCCCGCTCCCGTGCCGCCCGCTCCCGTGCCGCCCGCCCCCTCCTCCTGCTCCTCCAGCACGATCACCTGGACGCCGCCGACGACGTCACTGATGAGGTTGTAGATCAGCGCGGCCAGCACGTTGATGCCGGTCGCCAGGACCACGAGGATAATGCCCCCGGCGGCGGATGCCTCCAGGATCACGCCCGAGTGGAAGGTGAAGGTGTTCAGGTCGAAGAGGGACTTGATGAACTTCTCGATGCTCGTGATGGCCCCGACGGCGGCGGCGATGTTCCACAGCACGACGCCGGCAATCAAGACGACCAGCAGGATGCAGAGGTAAAACAGGAACGAGAGCTTCAACACCGTCCAGGTGTCGATTCGACGCAGGACCCGGCGGGCCCGCTTGCCCTGGACGACCCTGGGGCCCTTTGGCGCCCTCTCGGCCCGTCTGGCCGGCCGATCGAGGCCCCATCCCGGTCGACGGGCCAGTGGCGGCTGGGGTAGCGGTGGGATCGACGGTGTCGGGGTCGGAAACTCCGGCGCCGGGGGCGGCGGCGGGACTACAGGGATGGCCGTTTCGGTCGCTGCCGCCGACGCTGCAGCGCCGGCCGGAGCAGCAACCCTCGTATCGTCGAAGTGCGAGGCCCCGTCGAAAACGGCCGGCCCCTTGCGATCGGCCCCCGCGGCCCCCGCAGCCCCCGCGGCCGGCGCAGCCGGGCGAGCGCCGTTGCCCTGCCGCGCGCCATCCGCGACCGGCCCGTCGGCCACCTCCGGCTGCCTGGCCCGCCGCATGGCCATCTAGGCGACCTCCTCCGCGAGGACGGGGGCGACCGATGCCACCACCTGGCCACGGTCAAGGCTCACCAGCCGGACGCCGGTGGCATCTCGCCCTTGACTGGAAAT
>JBPYFF010000226.1:0-2708 GCA_051984455.1 Acidimicrobiales bacterium
CGAAGCCGGTCGCCGAGACGGTCATCGCCGGCATCGGCCCCCACCCCACCGCCATGGTGGCGAGCAGGGCCGCACCGGTTGGGGTGGTGAGCTCGACCGGGACGTCACGCCCGTAGGTAGGGGCACCGGCGAGCAGGGCGACGACGGCGGGCGGCGGATTGGGGAGCAGGCCATGGGCGGTGCGCACCATGCCCATGCCGGTGGCGATGGGGCTGGCGTAGATGTCGTCGACGCCGAGCAACTCGAGGGCGGCGCAGGTGCCGACGATGTCGACGATCGCATCGATGCCACCCAGCTCATGGAAGTGAACCTGGGCTGACGGACGGCGGTGGATGCGGCCCTCCGCCTCGGCCAGCACGGCAAAGGCGGTGAGGGCACGCTCCCGGACCCGCTCCGGCAAGCGAGCTTCGGTCAACAGCCCGGCGATGTGGGCGTGGGTCCTGACCACGCCGGTTTCGACGGCAGCCACCGAGACGTGGGTGGCGGCCACTCCGCCTCGCAGCACCGGTTCGGCTTCCAGCCGCCAGCCGCGAAACGGCAAGGCCGACAGCACATCTCGCACCCCGTCGAGGTCGGCTCCCGCGTCGACCAGGCTCCCAAGGGCCATGTCGCCCGCGATACCGGCAAAGCAGTGCCACCAGGCCGCGGTCGTCATACCGCCGGCCTCAGAATGCGGGCGACGGCGCACGCCGCGCCGAAGCCGTTGTCGATCCCCACCACGACCAGTCCGGCCGCACAGCTGGAAAGCATGGCCAGGAGGGCGGTCACGCCCTCAAGGCTCGCTCCATAACCGACGCTGGTCGGAACGGCGACGACCGGTGCCCCGGTGAGTCCCCCGACCAGGCTGGCCAGCGCACCTTCCATCCCCGCGACCACGACGACCGCACGAGCGTCGAGAAGGGCGCCGACGTCGGTGAGTAGACGGTGAACGCCGGCCACTCCGCAGTCGGAGATGAGCGGGGCCGAGTAGCCGAAGGCGGAGAGGGTGGCCCGGCATTCCTCGGCCACGGGAAGGTCGGCGGTTCCGGCGGTGACGATGAGGATTCGTTCCGTCCGGGCCGGCGCAGGACGCCAAACGACGGTGGTGCCAGTACGCACCGCGCCGGGGTTGCGCCTGATGGCCAAGGCGGCCTGCTCCTCGTTGACCCGGGTAAGCACCACCGGGCCCCCTCCCGGCTCGGCCAGCAACTCGGCCACGATGGCCGCGCAGTGCTCGGCACTCTTTCCCCCTCCGTAGACCGCCTCAGGAAGACCCTGGCGGAGCGCCCGGTGATGGTCGACCCGGGCGAAGCCAAGATCTGCGAACGGCAGCCGCTGGAGCTGGCGCACGGCATCGTCGGGGAGGACCTCGCCGGCGCGGACCTGATCGAGCAGCTTTCGGACAGCGGATTCGTCCATTGCCGCCCTATCCTGCCCGCACAATGCCTGTCTCCGCCTCCCCGCCGTTCCGAATCGGTTTCCTCGGCCCCCCCGGGACGTTCTCCGAGGAAGCACTGCTGTCGGATCCCGAGCTGGCCGCAGCCGAGGTCACCGCCCTGCCGACGTTCCCCGATGTCTTGAACGCGGTCGAGGAGGGTCGGACCGATCTCGGATTTCTTGCCATCGAGAACTCAATTGAAGGGACGGTCAACGCCAACCTGGACGCCCTCATCTTCGACCGGGATCTGCTGATCGTGCGGGAGGTGGTGCTCACCGTCCAGCAGAACCTGCTGGTTCCGGCGGGGACCCGGCTGGCGGACGTCAAGCGAGTGATCTCGTTTCCTCACGCAACGGCGCAGTGCCGGCGTTGGTTGCAGACCAACCTGCCGGGTGTCGAGGAAGTGGCGGCGGCATCGACGGCCGAGGGTGTCCGGATCGTGGGCGAAGAAAAGCCAGCCGGTACCGCGGCGATCGGGACGCAGCTGGCGGCAACCCTCTACGGCCTGGACGCTGTCGCCCGTGACATCGAGGACCACGATGACAACGCCACTCGGTTCGTTGCCGTGGCCCGGCCCGAGCACGGCATCCCGCCACCGACCGGACACGACAAGACGAGCATTGTGTGCTTTCAGTTCGAAAACCGGCCCGGGAGTCTGCATGCGATCCTGGGTCAGTTCTCGGCCCGTAACCTCAACCTGACCAAGCTGGAGTCGCGGCCCACGAAGAAGGGGCTCGGGGACTATTGCTTCATCATCGACCTCGACGGCCACGTCGACGACGAAGTGGTGGCGGATTGTTTGCGCGATCTGCACGCCACTCTGCCAGCAGTGAAGTTCCTGGGCTCATATCCCGCGGCGGGCGAGCATGGTCCTGCTCGCCGACGCGACGCGGAAGCGTCGTGGCGTGCAGCCGACCGGTGGATCGGCGATCTGCGCGATCGCGTTCGCCGGTAGGCTTCGGGCGGCAGGAGGGATGGCAGAGCGGCCGAATGCGAGGCTCTTGAAAAGCCTTGGGATGCAAGTCCCCGGGGGTTCGAATCCCTCTCCCTCCGCCACTTCGTCGCCCGCTCCATCTCTGATGCTGGTCGAGAGGTCAGCGTCAAGGGCCCCAAGACCCATCAAGCGTGCTGAGCAACCATCGACTGCTGGCGGAGACATGAGCTCGAGCCGCAGGCGCCATGCTGTCGGATGCCGCATGCGTCTGGTCGCAAGACCTCGAACCCACGGTCGATAAAGTCGTCACATGTCCATGGGACGCTTGGGTTCGTGAGCGAGGCCGCGACCGCCCCC
>JBPYFF010000227.1:0-2539 GCA_051984455.1 Acidimicrobiales bacterium
TGTCGTTCGACATCAACTGGACCGGCAACGGCAACTACACGCTCAGCCGGGACAATTTCGCCCTGCTCCTTCCGACCGGCAGCCAGGTCACCGCTGACGAAGCGCCCATCGACGTCCTCAATCCCGGCGCCACGAGGACAAACGAGACGGTGCGCTTCACCGTGCCAGAGCCCACCAGTGGCTTCTACGCCTTTCTGTTACGGGACCCGACCGCCAATCGGGCGCCGGGCGAGCTGCCGTTCGTCATCGCCGTGAACGACCTCGGGGCCCCGGCCGGCGCAGCCACGACTATCCCGTCAACACCGCCACCTGCGGGCTGACCCTGCGCGCCGTGCCTACTCGACCGTCCAGGTCGAACCGGAGTGCAGGAGCGACGCCAGCTCACCGGGACCGCGCTGCTCCGACGCGGTCACCAGCTGCTGCTGGATCTGACGGCCGTAATCCGGCCGGCCGTCAACGGCGCGAAACACCCCGATCGGTGTTGGCTCGTGCGGTCCGCGGGCCAGACGGGAGAGCATGAACGCCAGGCCCGGCTCCTCCCGCTTCTCGTCGTGGATGAGGATCTCCTCGTCGCCTACGGCGTCGACGTCAACGATCTTGGCCCGTCCCTGCCCATCGAGCATCACGCCCTTCTCCAGGTTGGGCCCGAACCGGATGGGCTTTCCGTGCTCGAGCGGAATCAGGTTGGACGGGCGGGCCTCTTTTGCCAGGATGCTGTCGAAGGCCCCGTCGTTGAAGACGTTGCAGTTCTGGTAGACCTCGACAAAGGCGGAGCCGCGGTGGTGGTAGGCGCGGCGGAACGTCTCCATCATGTGCTTGCGGTCCATGTCGTGGGTCCGGGCGACGAACGTGGCCTCGGCACCGAGCGCCAGCGATATGGGATTGAACGGCTGGTCGACCGATCCGAACGGCGTCGACTTGGTCACCTTGCCCGGCTCGCTGGTCGGTGAGTACTGGCCCTTGGTCAACCCGTAGATCTGGTTGTTGAACAGCACGATCGTGAGGTCCACGTTGCGACGGAGCGCGTGGATCAGATGGTTGCCACCGATGGAAAGTCCGTCGCCGTCCCCTGTGATCACCCACACGTGGAGGTCGGGACGGGCCACTGCCAGGCCGGTCGCGATGGCGGGCGCCCGCCCATGGATGGAGTGCAGCCCGTAGGTGTTCATGTAGTAGGGGAAGCGAGAGGAGCACCCGATGCCCGAGACGAAGACGGTGTCTTCTCGCTTGACTCCGAGCTCGGGCATGAGCATCTGAACGGCCGTGAGGATGGAATAGTCCCCACAGCCGGGGCACCACCGGACCTCCTGGTCGCTCGTCCAGTCTTTCTTCGTCGTCGTGGGAACAGCGGTATCGGTCATAACTACACACGCTCCAGCAGCTGGTCCATCATTGCCTTCTGGATTTCGGCGGCGCGGAAGGGCAGGCCTTGCACCTTGCTCAGCCCCTTGGCGTCCACGAGGAATTCGGCCCGGATCAGCTTGATCAGCTGTCCGAGGTTCATCTCCGGCACCACCACCTTGGGGTACGCCCGCACCACCTCGCCGAGGTTGCGCGGGAACGGGTTCAGGTGGCTGAGGTGGGCGTGGGCCACCCGGTAGCCGCGCTCGCGGACCTGGCGAACGGCCGCCTGGATGGTCCCGTAGGTCGAGCCCCATCCCAGCACGAGGAGGTCGGCACCACCCTGGCCGTCGGGATCATCCACCTCGACCAGCGGTATGTCCTTGGCGATCCCGGCCACCTTGGCCGCCCGTAGCTTCACCATCAGCTCGTGGTTGCCGGGGTCGTACGACACGTTGCCAGTGCCGTCCTCTTTTTCCAGACCCCCGATCCGATGAGTGAGTCCCGGCGTCCCCGGTATGGCCCACGGCCGCGCCAGCGTCGCCGGATCACGCCGGTACGGCCAGAACTCCGCCGTCCCGTCGGGCCGCACGTGGTTTGGCTCGGACGCAAACGGGACGCTGATATCAGGTAGCCCGTCCACATCCGGCAGCCGCCAGGGCTCCGCTCCGTTGGCCAGATAACCATCCGAAAGCAGGATGACCGGGGTGCGGTATTTGACTGCAATGCGAGCCGCTTCGATTGCCATGTAGAAGCAATCCGATGGGGTCCTGGCCGCGACGATGGGCACCGGCGCCTCGCCGTGCCGTCCGTACATGGCCAGCAGCAGGTCGGCCTGTTCGGTCTTGGTCGGTAGTCCGGTGGACGGTCCTCCCCGCTGGATGTCGATGACGATCACTGGCAGCTCGAGGCTGATGGCCAGACCCATCGTCTCTGATTTGAGGTCGACACCGGGACCGCTGGTTGTCGTAACACCGAGATGACCGCCGAACGCGGCTCCGAGCGCGGAGCCGATACCGGCAATCTCATCTTCGGCCTGCAGGGTCCGCACGCCGAAGTTCTTGTGCTTGGACAGTTCGTGCAGGATGTCCGAAGCCGGCGTGATCGGATAGCTGCCAAGGAACACCGGCAGCTTGGCCAGCTGCCCGGCGGCAACCAGGCCCCAGGCGAGAGCGGTGTTGCCAGACACGTTGGTGTA
>JBPYFF010000228.1:0-2502 GCA_051984455.1 Acidimicrobiales bacterium
CGGGGCGGGGCCAGACCACCAGGCCGCTGGTGGTCGACCTGTCGTCGATGTGGGCGGGACCGTTGTGCGCCAACCTTCTCGGTCTCGCCGGCGGGCGGGTGGTGAAGATGGAGAGCGTCACCCGGCCGGATGGGGCGAGGAGCGGATCGCCGTCCTTTTTCCATCTCCTGCACGGAGGCCATGAGTCCGTGGTGCTTCCCCTGGCCGAGGCGAGCGGTCGGGACGGGTTGCGCAGGCTGGTCGCGGCGGCGGATGTGGTGATCGACTCTTCCCGGCCGCGCGCCATGGAGCAACTGGGCATCGACCCCATGGAGGTCGTGGCCGGCGGAACGACGTGGGTCAGCGTCACCGCCTACGGCCGGGGTGATCGCGGGGCCAACCGGGTCGGCTTCGGTGATGACGTCGCGGTGGCGGCTGGCCTGGTGGCCGGTCCGGACGGCGCGCCCCTCATGTGCGGGGATGCGGTCGCCGATCCGATCGCCGGTCTCCACGCCGCCGTGGCGGCCGCCGGCTCGCTGCTCTCCGGCCGCTCGCACCTGGTTGACGTTTCCCTGCGAGCCGCCGTAACCGCAGCGCTCGCCGGCGGCAGGGGACCGGAGCTCATCGCCTCCCCGGTCGGTGACGAGTGGGTCCTTCCCACTGAAGCCGGGACCGTTGCAGTCGCGGCGCCCCGGTCACGAGCAACCGGGGCCGCGCCCAGGCCGTTTGGTGCCGACACTCAGGCGGTGCTGGCGGAACTGGCCTGAGGATGATCGAAGGACGGCGGGCGGCGGGGTGGGGGCCCTGACCCCGCCGCCGGCCGTCTGCGGGGGGACCTACGCCGGTCTGGCCTCCTTGATCGCGCCCAACCGGTCGAGCCGGCCCTCGGCCAGGGCCGCTCCTCGCTGCAGCAGTTCCGTCACGATCTGCGGCGCGACCCCCGTCTCCGCCAGGGTGGTCGCGGCCAGCAGATATCCGCCGAGCTCATCCCGCAAGGCGATCGCGGCTGTCCAGCCCTCGTGGTTGGCGGTAGTCGCGGCCGGAAAGCTGGCCAGCATTTCATCGACAGCATGGAGCAATTGCTGAGCCTCGAAGACCGCCGTTTCCCGGTCCTCGGTCGCAAGGACGGCGCGTGCTTCCCGCACATGGCGTTCGACCGATTCCACGATTGCGGCCGCTTCGTCGATAGCGCGGTACGACGTCACGCCGGCTGCTCCAGCGGAGAGTAGGGATAGAAGTCGCGAACGCGCCTGGCCACGTTGACGGCGTGGTCTCCGAGCCGCTCGAGAAACCTGGCGACCAGGCCCATCTCGATGGCGACGGGCGTCGAGGTCACGCTTTCTGCCAGCTCAGCCGAGAGGCTGACGTGAAGGTCGTCAAGCTGATCATCGAGGGTGCGGAGGCGTTCGGCCGCGCCCGGATCTCGCTCCGCGTACGCGTTTGTTGCGCCGCGCCACATACGGACTCCGACCTGTCCCATCTGATCGACCAATCCCCGCGCTCGCGGCGACAGCAGCGAGGCCATACCCTGCGGGGTCCGCAACGCGATGTGCTCCACCAGGTCGCCACTTCGTTCCAGTTCCGGCACGATTCGCAGCACGGCGACGAGCACCCGCAGGTTCTCGGCGGCGGGACAGGGCACCGCTACGAGCTGGTCGTGAACCAGTTCCTCCACCGCCAGCTCGAGCGAGTCGATGGCTTGATCGGCCGCGACGACGACTCGGGCCGCCTCACGATCGTTGTCGAGAAAGGCGGTCGTCGCCGCGGCCAACCCCTCGCTCACCATGGCGAACAGACGCAGCACCTGCTGATCGATGTCTGCCAGTGATGCCTCGATGGTGGCGGACGGCGAAGTTGCCTCACGGTCCCCTGCATCCTCGGAGACGTGGAGACGCGGCATTGACGGCGAGACTACGGAGAGTGGCCTGTGGCTATCCAGTGGCCAAACTTGTGGATATCGGAAACCCGAGCCGTCTTGTCCACAGGGGTCTGGGTCATTCGCCCTGCGAGCAGATCGCTGCTATAACCAGGTGTGAGCCGCTTGTTCGTAGGGGCGCCTGCTGAGAACCCCCGATCGGGCTCGGATTGAACAAGCAGTCCGGTGGACGCGATTTGTCTGATTCGCGCTCATTAGAGGATGCCGATGCGACTGCTGCATGTTCACTGCACCGCCTGCGGCTTGCGGGCCGCGACGGCGCGAGCGAGCGGGATGGTCGACCTGGTCGCCTCCCACATGGCACACGGACCCGTCGTGGTCACCACGAGCGTGGTGAGCCGGCGGCGCTGGCGCTGCCAGCTGAGCCGCCGGGCGAGCTGCGGTGCGGTGGCGCCAGTCTGGACGTCATGAAGATCGCTCGGCCATGGCGGCATGTCAGCGAACGAACGTCGTGGCCGCCAGCTCCTCCGGACTCCAGAAGCCAGTAACGGGACGTTGGCCATGGCCGCCGCGGGCGTAAGCCTCAAGGCGGTCCCGTCCTTCGTCCGACATGATCTCGATGGCGTCGAAGACGCACGCGGGGCCGA
>JBPYFF010000229.1:0-4089 GCA_051984455.1 Acidimicrobiales bacterium
AGTCATCCGTCAGCGGGCCGGCCTGCTGCACCGCGGGTACCGGGCCGAGTCGGGGCTTCTCAGGCAGAGCGAGCGGGTGTTTCGCAAGTACTGCCGCGGCCCCGTCCGGCGGGCGCTCGCGGGACGGGCGTCCGTCGACGAGGACGACGTCGTCCAGCGAGGCATCCTGACCGCGACCCGGCTGCTACCCCTCTACGCGTCTCCTCGTCGCCCCCCGAGCTCATGGGTCCGCATGCTCCGCTTCGACGGGCTGCGAGACCTTCACCGCGAGATCACCCGGCTCGACTGGAGGGGCGAGGAACTGAGCTCCCTTTCGGCCATCCGCCCCTGGGACCCGTTGCTGGCGGTACCCGATCCTTCCCTCGACGCGGCTGAGGGCCAGGCCGGCGCGGCGGCAGGCGAGATCGCGGAATGGCTCGGTTACGGACCAGCGCTCGTCATCCTGGCCCGGCTCGGCGATGCGGGTGCCATCCGGGAGGTCAGTGACCGGCTCGTCGCCACCATTGGCCGGCCGGGCGAGACCCGGAGGGCAACGAGGCGCCGGTGCCGGGACGAGTTCCGTTCCACGGGGAGATTGCTCACCGCCTCGCTGGACCGAGCCCTCGCGGGCAGCGTCGGCCTCGAGTCGCGCCTGCCGGGCCGGTGAAAGGCCGCGCTGCCGCGGCGATCGTCGGTGCGACGGCGGTGGTTCTCGGGGTCGCCGTCGCACCGATGGTTCTCACCGGCGCCATCGCCGCCCGCTGTCCGCAATCAGCTGCGACCGGGACGGCCCGGTACGTCAACCCGTTCAGCGTCGGGCAATGGCTGCCGGCCCGGACCGATCAGGGCGTTGACTGGCGACCGGTCGTCCCTTCACCCGTCGTCGCCATCGGCGATGGCGTCGTCACTTATTCCGCCACGTCCGGTACCGGCTGGCCAGGCGGGGCGTTCCTCAGCTACGTGCTGACAGACGGTATGGCGGCCGGACACACGGTTTACGTCGCCGAGCACCTCACCACCCTCGCCGCTGCGGGCACGGTCGTGACGGCAGGCCAGGTGATCGGAACCGCCCTCCCCGGCTATCCGTGGACGGAGTGGGGATGGGCCGCCCCCTCGGGCCCCACCCCGGCCGTGCCCTACAACGGATCCGCCGATGGCACTCCTACTTCGGGCGGTGCGGCCTTCGCTCGATTTCTCGAGTCCCTCGGCGCGAAGCCGCTCGACGACCCGGGCCCGGGCCCCGTGTTGCCTGACGCCAACCCCGCCTTCACCTGTGGTTCGGCGAGCAGCACCGCCATCGCGGCGCCGGCCGACTTTGCCATGGCCGTCCTCACCCGCCTGGGCATCACTCCCAACGGCGGCAACGTGGCCGCGATCGTGGCCTGGGCGCGGGCCGAAGGCGGCTGGGCGCACAACAACCCCCTCAACACCACCCTGGCGGAGCCGGGGGCGTCCGACCTGCCCGGCAACCCCGCGCACGTGAAGATGTACTCCACCATCGACGCCGGGGTGGCCGCCACCGTGTCAGTGCTGTCTGAGCAACGGTATGTCGGGGTGGTCGCCGCCCTCGCGGGCAATGACCCCTTTGCCATCGCGAGGGCGGTGGCCGCCTCCCCGTGGGGAACACCAGACTTCTCTGCCACGATCGGGCCGCCCGGGGTCCCTCAGCCGGCGGGCTGATAGACCATGCCGCGATTAACCGGTCTCGGGTTCGGCCCCAGGTGGACGACGTACCACTCGCCCCGCCACGAGATCATCGAGTAGATCCCGAAGGATCTGGTCCGTCCGTCCAGCCAGTAGGTGAGCCTGGTGCCATAGACGCGGTAATACGGGCCTTTGTTCTCCTCCTGCCCGGGGGTGACCCACACGGCCCGCGCAGCGGGGACAGAGACGCCGACGAACTCAGCACCAGGCGCATCGGGGCCGAGCAGCGCGTGAACTGCGCCGATGTCGAGCTGGTACATCGACAGCAGCCGGTCGTGCCAGTCAGCCGCGTTGTTGGTGCCCGACTTGGTCTGCAAGTAGGCGGTCTCGGGGAAGAAGGCGGGCAGCGCCATGCTCGCATCACCCGTCACGATGGCCTGCCACAGGTCGCCGATGCGAACGGCAAACGAGGGGTCGGCCGGGCTCGGCAGGGCGTGGGTCTGAGGCAACGTGCCGGGGTCGGCCGTCGTTGTCGTCGTCGCAATGGTCGTGGGCGGGGCAGTGACCGCGGTGGCCGGTGCTGACGACCGGTGGACGGCGGGCCCGCCGCAGGCCAGATCGACAAAGGCGGCTGCGACCAGCACCACCGCCGGCCACCGCATCACTCAGCCGACGGGGACGTCCCAGCCGAGCGACTCGGCGATCTCCTTGCAGGTGGGACAGAGCGGATAGCGCTTCGGGTCGCGCCCGGGGACCCAGACCTTGCCGCACAGCGCCTTCACCGGGGTGCCGTTGACGATCCCTTCCACCACGCTCGGCCCGGCCGAGACAAAGTCGCCCTCGTCGGTCTCGACGCCCTCGAGGACAATGTGCGCCATGCGTTCATGGTCACCGTCGAGAGTGGGATCGCTCGTGACCGGGGCGACGCTCGTGGTATCGGCCATAAGCCCAGCCTACCCGCCGCCATTCAAACCCCCGAGTACCCGACCACGTGGTTGGTCGTGACGGCAAACAGCTGACCGGCTCCCACGCCAAGGGACGGGAAATGGGCGACGTCGCCCAGGCGATCCCGGAAACGCACTGCGCCGGTGGCCTGGTCAAGCCCATACAGGTCACCCGTCAGGTCGACGAACCACACCCGCCCTCCGGCGACGACCGGCGATCCGGCCGCGGTCGAGGGTCCCCGCCACTGGCTCGTGAAACGGGGGGTCGATCCACCGTCGACCCGCAATGCCACCAGCCCGTCACGGCAGGGTACGTAGACGACAGTCCCGCTCACAGCCGTGCCGCCGAAGGCCGAATCGCAGACCGGGGCCGAGAAGCGCTCGCCCCCCACGCCGCCCAGATGACCGGCGTCGAGCAGATACCCGATCCCCTCCTTGCCGATCTGAAAAACGATGCCGCCCGGCAGCAACGTGGGCGAGACCGAACCGAGATCGGTATCGGCGGAATTGAGCTGGGCCCAGTTGGCAGGCGCGAACACGTCGGCCAGCCGCAAATCAGGAGTCAGCCGGACGACGGCGTTGCCGACATCGAACGTGCTTCTGGACTCGGTGTTTCCCGTCGCCACGTAGAGCTGCCCGGAGCTGTCCACCACCGGACCGGGAGGCGCCCAGATTCCACCTTGACGCGTCGTCGGTACCTGCCACGAGCGGAGCGAGCCCGGGCCCTGTTCGGGGAGGCTCACCACGTAGCCGTGATAGCCGCCGCAGTCGCCGAAAAGCCCGCCGAACGGGACGTACACCTGGCCGCCGGCGATGGTCAGGGCGCCGCGCTGCTGCTCCACCAAAGGATTGGCACCTGGGGGGTCGACCGTCCTCCAATCCCGGATCGCGCCGCTCGCGAGATCGAGGTCGACCAGCTGGTGGAGCCCCGGTTTGACGAACGCGACCACCCAGACGAGGCCGGCACCGGTATCGATCACCGGTGTCGAGGTGATACCGGATGGATCGATGTCGCCGCAGGGCAGGTCGCTCCCCGCCATCGGAGGCCCGACGTGGGTCGACCACCGGACAGAACCGGAGGCGGCATCCAGGGCATAAACGGTGTTGTTCTCGGTCGCAGCGATCAACGTCGTTCCAGCAACCAGCGGCTCACCGTTCACCTCGCCGTCCAGCTGAGGGGATGTCCATTGCTTGCGGACCCCACCGGCGGGCGGCGAGGAGGGCGCTTCGCCGCTTCGGGCCAGGTCGCGGTGGTAGGTAGGCCACAGGGCCTGTTGCGTCCCTGCTGTCGTGGTAGTGGTGCTCTTCGAACCACCAGTTGTCGTGGTGGTAGAGCCGGCCGCAGGGCGGGGCGAAGAGGAGGACGCGCATCCCGCCGCGGTCATGACGCTCAGGACCCCGACAGTGGCGCAGAACCCTCGTGCCCGCATCGGCCCTAGGCTAGGTGGGTGGCCATCTCTGACCCCGGGGCTCACTCGCCCGACCCAACTGTCCCGAGCAGCCAGCCAGCGTTTTGGGTTTC
>JBPYFF010000230.1:0-2295 GCA_051984455.1 Acidimicrobiales bacterium
ATCGAGAGCGATGGCCTGCTCGCCATGCTGTACGAGCACTGTCAGGTCCCGGAGTTCTCCTACCGGCACCGATGGCAACAGGGCACGGTGGCATTTTGGGACAACCGTGCCACCCTGCACTACGCCACCGACGACTACGGGGACGTCCTGCGGATCGTCCACCGGGTCACCCTCCAGGGCGACCGGCCCTATGGCCCGGCCATGCCGCTCGCCCCGGCCAAGGTGTCTGCCTGAGGGTAAAACACGCGTTGACCCCCTCAGTCGCACATGCCACGCTTTGGGGAGCGCCGAAGCAATTGGCGATGCGGCAGTGACAGGGGGGACAAATGGGTCTTCGGTCGGTCCGGACAGGGGCTGTTGTCGGGCTCATCGTGCTGGCCGGGGCGGCGTGCAGCAGCTCGTCGAAAAGCTCCGGCAGTGCCTCGAACGCACCCGCCGGCAACACGGCGAGCGCTCCCGGTGTCTCACCGAACAGCATCGACATCGGCTTCATGTCGTCGGTGGTCGGCGTCGCCGCTCCGAACTTCATCAACTACAGCAAAGGCGCCCAGGCCCGGATCGACCAGCAGAACGCCCAGGGCGGGGTGAATGGGCGGCAGCTCCACATGACGATCGCTGATGACGGAGGCAGCATCACCCAGAACCTCACCGCGGCCCAGAGCCTGGCCAACAAGAACGTCTTCGGGATCATCGCCGGCACCCCGTTCCTGTTCTCCAGCTATCGGTACCTCCAGGGGCAAGGTATTCCGGTCGTGGGCGGTGGCTACGACGGCGTCGAATGGAACCAGCAGCCGAACACCAACATGTTTTCGACCCTTGGTCCCAACGTTCCCGACTTCGAGAAGTCGGCGTTGAACACCGGAGGACCCTCGTTCCTCAAATCCCAGGGCGCGACCAACCTGGCCAGCCTCGGTTACGGGATCTCTCCGTCGTCGTCGGCCTCAGCCAAAGGGACCGCCGCCGCGGCCAAGTCACAGGGATTGAAGGCCGGGTACGTCAACACCAGTATCCCGTTCGGCGGCGTCAACGTCGCCCCGGTGGTGCTTGACATGAAACGAGCTGGCGTCGACTCCGCCTGGCTGGCCATGGACAACAACACCAACTTCGCCATCCTGTCGACCGCCAAGCAGAATGGCCTCAACCTCAAAGTTCCAGTCGCCGCGACCGGCTACGGGCAGTCCGTGCTCGACGACCCCAGCGCCGTGCAGACCGCGGAGGGTGCCTACTTCATTGCGTGGGGGCCACCACTCAGCAGCACACCGGAGAAAGACCTTCGGGCCGCCCTCCAGAAGTACGAAGGCTTCAGCGGCATTCCCGGCTTCGACTGGTTCGAGGGCTGGACCAACATGGACCTCATGGTCAAGGGACTCCAGGTGGCCGGCAAGAACCCGACCCGTCAGTCCTTCATCACCAATCTGCACAACGTCACGTCCTACGACGCCGGCGGCCTGCTGGCGAACCCGGTCGATTTTTCCCTGGCCGCCTTCGGAAAAGCACCCCCCAAGACCTGCAACTGGTACGCCAAGCTCCAGGGGTCGGCCTTCGTGCCCGTGCCCAGTGACGGCAAGCCGGTCTGCGGGACGCCCCTCCCCGGCGGTACTTGATCGGTCGCTCCGTCGGGCGAGGGATCGCTGCCGGTGTAGCAGAAAGGTCCGATATATGTGCCTTTTCTGCTATCAGGCGGCCGTCACATCGAGCGCTTCGGGTCTAGCCCGCCTTCCACCGCCCTGACCATGCTGTCCTGGCTGAAGGTCGCGACCAGCCGGCCATCTTCGGTGTAGACGAGTGCCCGTCCATGGATGCGGCCCCGTCCGGCGTAGGTGGCCTCATGCGCGAGGAGCAGCCACTCCCCCACGTCGAATCGCTCGTGAAAGTTGATGGTGTGGCCGATCACGCCCGTCGAGATGTTGCGGTGGGCATCGGTGATTCGCGCCTTGGCGGCGTGAGGGCGCATGGCCAGTTCGATGAAAAACCCGTCAGTCGTCCACGAGAAAATGGCCTGGTTCACGGCCGGCGACTCGAACGAACCCGGATAACGGGTCCAGAAACACATGGCCGGGACCCCGCCGGGCGCGAGCGCGGTGCTGTCGTCGACCCCGCGCAGCTCGGCCCCGGGATATGCCATGCCGCTGGCCGCCGGGCTGGCGTCTGCCGGGCCGGGAACGTCGGGCATCTCCATCTGGTGCCGCATGAGATCGGGGTCGTCGATGCTCATCAGCACCAGGGCACGGGAAATGAGGCGATCTCCCTGCCAGGCCGTCACCGTGTCGCTGGCCCAGGTTCGGCCCGCCTGCA
>JBPYFF010000231.1:0-4119 GCA_051984455.1 Acidimicrobiales bacterium
CCGGGCGAACCGGCCCTCCGCCGTCGCGCCGAACGACCCGGCTCGTGAGACGATGGCGTGATGTCCTCGATCTGGCCAACGATGCCACGGCTGCCGGTCAGCCGCCGGAGGCTCGGATTGACGGGCGGCGCCAGCAAGCTGCTCGGAACGACGGTGGCATCAACGGTCCCCCTCCAGCGCCACAACCCGTCACTGGTGCTGGCCGCCTCCCTGGCCGAGCTCGCGGCACTCGCGGCCCTGGTTGCCACCGGCAGCCTGGCCGCCCTGCTGGCACTGGTCGTCGCTTCCATCGCGTTGGTCGTCGTCATGGTCACCAATACCCGCAAAGTCGTCGCCCTAACGGGTAAGGGCAACGTGCTGCTCTCGGCCTCGCGGCGCGGCTGGCCGACCGGCGTGGTCGGACCCGCCCCGAGGCACCTCGACCTGCCGCCCCCGGCCGGCCTGGGCGTGACGGTCGAAATCGCCGGGGAGACCTGGTGGATCGACCGATCGGCCTTCCGCCTGCTTCGCCGGGCTCGTGCCATCGCTGCCACCGACGCGGAAGAGCAGTGACGCCCCGTCATGCCCTCCCTCCCCCGTGCTGAGTCATTGCAAGCGGATCGCCAGAATAACGGTGGTAAAAGAGAAAATCACAGCTGAGACGATCGTGATGCGATCAAGGTTGCGCTCGACAACGGTTGACCCCGCCGCGGCCGCCCCCATGCCACCGCCGAACATCTCGGACAGGCCGCCGCCTTTTCCGCTGTGAAGCAGGATCAAGACGATCAAAAGGAGCGAGACAATCACCTGGATGATGACTAAAAGGATGGTCATCTCTCGCGACCTTCTTGGTTCCCCCGGGGTCTCCTTCCCGGGCCGGGAAAGCAAGATAGCAGCCACCGGTCGGACAGTCTGGACAGCCTCCGATATTCTTCAGCTGGCCTTGTAACGGATGATACGGGAGAACTCGTCAGCATCCAGGCTGGCGCCCCCCACGAGGGCGCCATCGATGTCGGGCTGACTCATGAGGTCGGCGATGTTCGCCGGCTTCACCGACCCGCCGTACTGGACCCGCACCGCCTCCCCGCTGGACGCCCCGTACAGCCGGGTGATCTCGCCCCGGATGCAGGCGATCACGCTCTGGGCATCGTCGGGGGTTGCCACCTGGCCGGTGCCGATGGCCCAGATCGGCTCGTAGGCCAACACCAGGCCGCCCACCTGCTCGGCCGTCACCCCGGCCAAACCGGCCTCGACCTGAGTGAGGCACTTCTGTTCGGTAAAGCCCTCCCGCCGCTCGTCGAGGGTCTCGCCCACCGCCAGGATCGGGGTCATGCCCGCGGCGAGCACCGCCTTCACTTTCTTGTTGACCGCCTCGTCCGTCTCCCCGAAGAGCTGGCGTCTTTCCGAGTGGCCGACGATCACGTAGTCCACGTTCAGCTTGGCCAGCATCGGCGGAGCAATCTCGCCCGTGTAGGCCCCTGCCGGCTCCCAGTGACAATTCTGCGCTCCGAGCGCGATCGGGATGCTGTCGGCGTCCAACAAGGTTTGGATCGAGCGCAGCGCGGTGAAGGCGGGATGGACCGACACGTCGACGGCCTCATAGTCCTCCTCGAACAGGAGGTAGGACAGCTTCTGAACGGTCGCAATCGCCTCGAGGTGCGTGTGGTGCATCTTCCAGTTGCCGCTCATCAACGGCTTACGCACGCCGGCTCTCCCGGAGGGCCTTGAGGCCGGGCAAGTCGCCCTGTTCGAGGAACTCCAGCGACGCCCCGCCACCAGTGGACAGGTGGTCGACCCGGTCGGCCAGGCCGAGGCCGGCCAGGGCGCTGGCGCTGTCTCCCCCGCCGACGACGGTGAAGCCCTTGCAGTCGGCGATGGCCTCGGCAATGGCACGGGTACCGGCGCCAAAGCGAGGGTCCTCGAAGACGCCCATAGGACCATTCCAGAACGCCGTGCCCGCCTCGCGGATGACGTCGGCGAAGCGCGCCGCGCTGCCCGGCCCGATGTCGAGACCGATCCATCCGGAAGGCAGTTCGACTCCGAACTGGCGGACCTCGCCGGTCGGTTCGGCGCCAGGACCGAACGCTCCGCCCGGCGACAAGGCCGTTATGTCGCTTGGCAGCAGGATGTCGTGCCCACTTGCCAGCAGGCGCCGGCACGTCTCGACGTTGTCGGCCTCGAACAGCGACGCGCCAATCGAATGTCCTTCGGCGGCAAGAAAGGTAAAGCACATCCCCCCTCCTACGATCAGGGTGTCGACCTGATGGAGGAGGGCGCCGATTACGCCAATCTTGTCGTGCACCTTGGCTCCACCCAGCACGGCGACAAACGGCCGGGCCGCCTCCTGGCCTCCGTGCAAGAGGCCGTCCAGCACGTCGACTTCTCGGGCCAGGACCCGGCCGGCCGCGCTGGGCAGGCGGGCCGGTGGGCCCACGATGGAGGCGTGCGCCCGGTGGGCGGCACCACAGGCGTCATTCACATAGATGTCCTGCCCCTTCACCAGGCGGTCGACGAAGGCCGGATCGTTGGCCTCTTCGCCGGGGTCGAATCTGAGGTTCTCCATCAACTCGACGTGATCGCCTTTGTCGCCGACGAGTTCCTTCAGCCGGTGCCGCACCGGCTTCATCGAGTAGCGGGGATCCGGCTTCCCGTTCGGGCGCCCGAGATGGCTGCAGGCGGTGACGCGAGCACCGTGGTCGACGAGCCATTCGATGGTTGGCAACGTTGCCCGGATCCGCAGGTCGTCCTCGATCTGGCCGTTCACGATCGGCACGTTGAAGTCGACCCGCAGCAGCACTCGCCTGCCTGCCGGCGACGGCAGGTCCTCCAGTCTGGGAAGATTCACCTCACTGGCGGTTGGCCGTACCGACGATCGCGGCCATCTCGACCAGGCGGTTCGAGTATCCCCATTCGTTGTCGTACCAGCCGAACACCTTGGCGAGCGACCCCATCGCCATGGTCAGCGGTGAGTCGAAGACGCACGAGGCCGGTGAGCCGACGATGTCCGACGACACGATGGGATCGACGCTGTATTCCAGGACCTTGGCCAGCGAACCCTTTTCGCTTGCGTCCTTGAAGGCCGCGTTGACCTCGTCGACGGTGACCTCTCGGCCGAGGATGGCGGTGAAGTCGGTGATGGACCCGTCAGGCACGGGCACCCGGAGGGCGGAGCCGTCAAGCCGGCCCTTCATCGACTCGAGGACCAGGCTCGTCGCCCGGGCTGCTCCGGTGGAGGCGGGCACGATGTTCACCGCAGCCGCCCGGGCCCGGCGGAGGTCCTTGTGCTGGAGGTCGAGCAGGTTCTGGTCGTTGGTGTAGGCGTGGACCGTCGTCATGAGGCCCTTCTCGACACCGAAGGCGTCATCGAGCACCTTGACCAGGGGCACGAAGCAGTTGGTGGTGCATGACGCGTTGGAGATGATCTTGTGCTTGTCAGGGTCGAAGTCAGCGTCATTGACTCCGAGCACGAACGTCCCGTCCACATTGGTGGCCGGGGCTGAGATGATCACGAAGGGAGCGCCCGCCTCGATGTGGGCCGCCGCCTTCTGCCCATCGGTGAAGATCCCGGTCGACTCGATCACCACGTCCACCCCGACGTCGCTCCAGGGCAGCGCCTTGGGATCGCGCTCGGCAAAGACCTTGACCGTGCTGTCGCCGACCTTGATGGCGTCGTCGGCCGCGCTCACCGGCTCACCGAGCCGGCCGTAGGTGGAGTCGTACGCGAGGAGATGAGCGTTGGTGGCGACCGGAACGAGGTCATTGATCGCCACGACCTCGACGCCGGCCGGCGACTTGCGGGCGGCTCGAAGAAAGTTCCTTCCGATACGCCCAAAACCATTGATTCCCACGCGTACGGTCATGTGAGTCAGCCTAGTGGGAGCGGGGTCGTACTACCCGGGTAACACCCGGTTTCCCGCCGCCTCTTCTGCGGTCTCTGGTGGAGTTCGCCGTCACCTCACCGGTCGATATCCCGGTGGTGCACCAGCGCGTCGTAGCCCCGCTTCTCCATGCGGCGAGCCAGTTCCTCGGCCAACACGACCGAGCGGTGCCGCCCACCGGTGCAGCCGATGCCGATGGTCAGGTAGGACTTCCCCTCCTCGACGTAGGCGGGCAGCACCAGGGCGAGCAGTTCGTCGACTC
>JBPYFF010000232.1:0-12444 GCA_051984455.1 Acidimicrobiales bacterium
CGAACCCGTACATCTCCCAGGCTTCTCGCTCGTGCCAGTCGGCCCCACGGAACACCGGCACCCAGGAATCGATCCGCGGATCCTCCTCCGGCAGGTCGGCCTTGAGCGTCATGCCGACATGGGCCTCGACGTTGTACAGCCGGGCGAAGACCTGAAACCGGGTGTCGCCCCCGGCCACTCCCGTTCGATACTGCCCGGTCGCGACTTCTTCCTCCGCAGTTGCCTCGTCCGCATCCCCGGCGAGCTCCTCTTCGTCTTCCTCGGCGACAACCGCCCCCGGTGAGGTGTCGCCCGGCGCCTCCCACGCCTTCTCACCGAGGAGGTCGGGGTTGGCCTTCCAGTCGAGACCCGACAGGAAGCAGAAATATCTCAGCCCGAGCCGGTCCCGGCAGAGCTCCGCTGTCCGGCGCCACACGGAGCGGTCCACCCGAACCCACATGTCATCAGCGCTGATCTCGGAGCCGAGCACCATGTCACCCAGCTCGGAGCAAAGAACGTCCAGCAGCGGCTGACGGACCGCATCAACCGGCGCCGCCTCCGGGAGCGCCTCCCCCTCGGCTGTCTGCGGGGTACTGGCGTCAGCCACCCGCAGGCACCTTCGGCTCAGAATCGCCCGCCTGGACGTCCGCTGCTCCGGCCGCCTTGCGTTCGGTGGCAGCCTCATCCTGCTGATCTTGCTGATCCTGCTGATCCTGCGGATCTTGCTGCGGATGCTTTTGCAGGTACGCCGCTGTGGTCTCTTCGAGTGTCGGCACCCGGCGCTCGGACCGGCGCCTCCGGCGCTTTTCCTTCGAGGCAGCCGCGGTGCCGGTGCCGTCGGGGCGCCCTCCGCCAACCACGATGGGGTCTCCCCGCCAACGCTCGGTCATGCTCTCGCCCCGGATGCGTTGCTGCAGAAGAACGATGCCTTCCAGGAGGGCCTCGGGCCGGGGCGGGCAGCCGGGAACGTAGACGTCCACCGGAATGAGCTGGTCCACGCCCTTGGTCACCGAATAGCTGTCCCAATAGGGACCACCGCAGTTGGCGCAGCTTCCCATCGAGATGACGTACTTGGGGTCCGGCATCTGCTCGTAGAGACGGCGGATGGGAGGTGCCATTTTGTCGGTCACGGTGCCGCTGATCACGACCAGATCGGCCTGACGAGCCGACGACGGGAAGGGGATGACACCGAGACGCATCACGTCATAACGAGGGGAGCCGAACGCGGCACCCATCTCGATGGCGCAGCAGGCCAGGCCCCATTGGTACACCCAGAGCGAATAGGAACGAGCCGTGCCGAGGAGAGAGGTCAGTGGCTTGGGAATCTTTCCCTTCTCGACTAGACCCACCGCAGCACCCCCTTTCGCCAGGCGTACACCAGGCCGAGAGCCAGAATCAGGACGAAGGTGGCTGCCTCCACCAATCCGAAGGTGCCCAGCTCCCGAACCCGGACAGCCCAGGGGAAAAGGAAGACCGCTTCCACGTCGAACATGACGAACAGCAGGGCAAAGACGTAATACCGAATCTGACTCTGGGACCAGCCGCCACCGACCGGATCAACACCGCTTTCGTAGGCGATGTACTTCTGCGGCTGAGGCCGCCTGGGTCGCAAAAGGGCTCCGAGCCCCATCATGAGGGTTACGAGTAAGAGGGCTGCCCCAGCGAAGATCGCCACCGTGAGGTAGCTGCGGAGGAAGCTTGACATCGTTCTTTCGAGAGTAGTGAACGCATTCACAGGCCGCCAACCTGCGAACATAGGAGGCGGGCGGTCTTCCCGCACCCTCGCGGTGCCTTCGCGACGACTCGGAGAGGGTTGGTGGCTGCTTCCGGAAAGCTAGCGGATGTGCTGGAAGTAAGGGTGCCGATCGGTGGCCGCGTTCTGGTGGTCGGCGACTTCGAGCTCGCGGGCTCACGAGCCGGGGCGGCGGCGGTGGTCGAGGCGATCGATTCGTGGATCGGCGGCGGGGTGCTGATTTTCAACCGGGTCCCGGAGGATCCCGCGCTCAGCAGGGCGGTGGCGTCGTTCGCGGCCGAGCCCGCTCGCCGGGTGCTTTCCCTGATGCAGCCCGGACAGCCCGGACATGACGCCGCGGTGGAAGGGACTCCGCCGCTGGAGGTGGCATCGGCGGCGGAACTCGACCTTGAAACCGGTGCCGGTCGGCGCCGGGTGCGAGTCGAGCCCGGCGGGCAGGTGAGCCCCGAACCCCCATTTGCCCGGGCACGGGAGGTGGTCGCGGCCGGCAGGACCGGCCTCATCACGAGCCAGGCCGGACATCTGGAACTGATCCGGCTGGACGACGGGTTCTACGCCAATGCTGGTTCCACGAGCCCCGGCCAGGTGGCGTGGGTCGAGCTCGAGGCAGGAAACGACCTCCACGTTCGCCTTCTCCACGACCGCCGGCCCTCTCGGGCAGCGAGGTGGATGAAGCATTGTGCCGCCCGTTTACGTGCACGGTCAGCCGCTGGTCAGGACCCGGTGGGTGACCACGAACCGGCGGAGATGGAGGCCACCCTCCACCAGGGCGGGTCGTGGCCACCGGCCGCGGATGTCGCCATCCGGCTGCGGCGGATTCGCCGGGTGTCGGCCAGCCTGGTGGCCTTCGCGGCGATTCTGTCACTGTTGTCGGCCTTCTCGGAGCCTTTCCGCGACCGGCTTCAACGGCTGCTACACGTCGTGCCCCTCGGGATCCCGCAGGCCGCGAATACCGGCGTCGCCATTGCCGCTCTGAGCCTGCTGCTCCTCGCCCGGGCTATTCGCCGGGGCCAGCATCGAGCCTGGCTCATCTGCGAGGGCTTGCTGGTGACGACGGCACTTCTCCACGTCGTGAAGGGTGTCGACGTCGAAGAGGCGCTGGTGGCGGGGGGCGTCGCGCTCTTTCTCTTCGTGAACCGGTCTGCCTTCCGGGCGGGCGTCGACCGCCCATCGACGCGACGGGGTCTGCTGACGCTTTTCATCGGGGCGGCTCTGGCGGTCGTCTGCGGGACGGCTGGCCTCGAGCTCGCCACCCGAATGTCGAGGGGCCGTCACCATCAGCGGCTGCCGTTGCCCACGGCTGTGGTCGCCTCGGTCGAGCGAATGATCGGCGTTCGGACGATCGCTCTGCCTGACCGGCTCGACGACTTCTTCACCCCGGCCATGGCGGCAGTGGCGGTCGGGGTGGTGCTAGCCGCGGCGTGGTTGCTTTTGCGTCCGGTGGTCGCTCGCCACACCGGCGGGACTGGAGCGACTGAGGCCAATGGCTCCCGTGGCGGGCTGAGCAGCGCGCGGGAGGTTGTCCGGCAGTTCGGTTCCGGCACCCTCGACTATTTCGCCCTGCGAACCGACAAGCAGTTCTTTTTCCGGCGGCACAGCGTGGTCGCCTACGGGGTGTATGGCTCGGTATGCCTGGTCTCCCCTGACCCGATCGGCCCGCCGGGGGAACGACAGGAGATCTGGCAGGCCTTTCACCGGTTTGCCGATGACAAGGGATGGAACATCGGAGTGCTCGGCGCGGGTGAGAATTGGTTACCTATTTACCGGGCGTCGGGGATGCGCGACCTGTATGTGGGCGACGAAGCCGTCGTCAACTGTGGCCGGTTCACCCTGGAGGGTGGGCGGAACAAGGGTCTCCGCCAAGCGGTCAACCGTATTGCCAAGTACGGCTACACCATCACCTTTCACGATCCTTCCCGGATCTCACCTTCCTTGCGGGTCTCGCTCGAGCAGGTGATGACCAAGAGTCGCCGCGGTGACGTGGAGCGGGGATTCTCCATGACCCTGGGCAGGGCCTTCGACCCCCGCGACGACGGTCTGCTCCTGGCGGTCGTTCACGGTCCCGGCGACGCTGGGCCGGTGGCGTTTTGCCAGTACGTTCCCGCCCCGGGAATCGACGGGTACTCGCTCGACCTGATGCGGCGCGACGACGGGGAACATCCCAACGGCCTCATGGATTTCGCCATCGTCGAGACGATCCGGTGGTTGCGCTCGCAGGATCGGCATGGCCTTGGGCTCAACTTCGCCACGATGCGAGCGGTGCTGGCCGGTGAAGGGGGCGACGGGCTCAGCCAGCGGATACAGGCCTGGCTGCTTCGCCGCATGTCCGACACAATGCAAATCGAGTCTCTGTGGAAGTTCACCGCCAAATATGACCCCGACTGGCAGCCGCGGTACGCGGTCTACGACGCGCCTGAGCACGTGCTGCCGGCGGCCTTTGCGGTTGCCAGGGCCGAATCGTTCTGGGAACTACCGGTCATCGGCCGGTTCCTGGTCCCGGCTGGTCCATCGCCGGCTGGCACCGAGGACAGCCCGCTCGTGCCCTCCAGCCGTCAATAGCTTCCCGGCGGGAGCAAAGCGGTCACCTGTCGAACGATCGTTTCGTCGTCCATGGTCGAGGTGAAGTAGACGAGCCGCCACCCGTGGGCAATCAGGAGGTTCGCCTTCAGCTTGCCCCGGTCGAACGCGCCCCGAGACATCGATCGCACTTCCCGGCCTTCCACCTCGCCCGCGATCTTGAGGTCGCGCAGCGCCAGGTCGACGATGAAGGTCTCGCCGCTGAGCGTAAGCGGGTAGTGGGTCACGAACGGCGGCACCCGCGGTCTCAGGACCCGGAACACTCTTTGTTCCAGGGCGCTGTCCGCATTTCGCTCGCCAACTCGTGGGACAAGCAGCCGATCCAGCCGCCTGACGCCAGGGCGTCCGCACCGGCGCAGCTGGTCGAGCCGGCGAGCGATCCCGTCCGGGGTCCAAAGCCGTCTGATGGCCCCTTCGTCGATGACCCTGGCCAACCGGTGATCATTGGTGGTCGCGGCGATGTCGACAATCGTTCGGACAGCCGACGTAATGCGAATGCCGCGACGCTCGACGAGGTCGTCAGGCGCGAGGTCACGGGCCCGGTGCACAGTGACCCCATCGAGCATCAAGCGGGCGCTGCGGGGTACGGTCAGATCCGCATGCCGTCCCGGCAGGAAACCATCGAATCGGTGGACTGCCGCGGCCGAACTGTGCGAGATGACCGCCAACGGCCCGGCGGCCAGTGCCGCCGCCATAAGGGGCTGCCAGACAGACGGCGGGTGCCCCGCCAGCGCATAGACGCCACGCCTGACCGGAACGATCCAGCCCCGATCCAGGGCCCGTCGCAGCGCCCGGGCGGTGATACCCAGTGCCGCGGCCTGGCCGGCGGAGAAAAGGGAGAATTGGCACGCGGCCAGGGCTTGTAACTCCGAGAGCACTCTTCGGTCCACACCTTCTTCATGCCGCGCCCCGCACACAAAGCAGTCCGGGAAGCACTCCGGGGAGAGTTGTCTACCTCCGGCGGTACGCTTCTCTCCCCGGAGTGCTCTGGGGAGAGTTGTGCCGCCCCCTGCCGCCCCCGCCGCCGTCCCCTGCCGTCGCTAGAAGTCGCTAGAAGAGGAGCAGGGCCCGGCGGGCGAAGGCGATGACGGGTGCGGGAACGATGCCGAAAGCGATCGTGAACGCCACCGAGATCGCCAGTGTGATTGCGATGCCGGCCGGGATCAGGATGCGGCGGGTCTCCGCAGGTGTCGCCACTGCCAGGCCGCCGAACGAGAGGACGGACGCCCCGGCGGACACCCGGCCCGAAGCGCCAGACGCAGACGACTCCGGGGACCCCACCGGGGAATACATGAGGATGGCAATCCGCAGGTAGAAGAAGGCAGCGATGGCGGCAGCAAGCATGGCAATCACGGCGAGCGCGTACTGCTGCTGCTGGACCGCGGCCGACACCACGTAGAACTTGGCAAGGAAGCCGGTCGTGAACGGCACCCCAGCCTGCGCCAATAACAGGACCGTGAACGTCATGGCCAGGCCCGGCCGTCGTGATGCCAGCCCTCGATAGGCGCCGAGATCATTGCGCGCTTCTCCCTTTCCCCCGATCACCGAGACGACCGCGAAACTCCCGATCACCATGAAGGTATAGGTGAGCAGATAGAACAGGGCTGCAGCCCGACCGTTGGACGATGCCGCTTGCACGGCCACCAATACGTACCCGGCGTGGCTGATAGAGGAGTAGGCCAGCATCCGCTTGACGTCGAGCTGAACGATGGCGAGCACCGAGCCCACCAGGAGGGTTAGCACGGCCAGCACCCAGATGATCGGGCGCCAGTCAAGGCGCATGGTCGGAAAGGCGCTTAGCAGGACGCGGATCAGCGCCGCGAAACCACCCGCTTTGGCCACCGCCGCCATGAAGCCCACCGCGGGGGTGGGTGAACCCTGGTAGACGTCCGGCGTCCACGTGTGGAACGGCACGGCCGCAACCTTGAACGCCAGCCCGAGGATCAGCAGCGCCACGGCAGCAAGAAGCATGCTCTTGGGCAGGTGGTTCTGGGCCAGGAATCTTGCGATCTCATCGAGCCGGGTCGAGCCCGTCGCCCCGTAGGCGAGCGCGACGCCGTAGAGGAAGATGGCGGAGGAGAAGGCGCCCAGCAGGAAGTACTTCATGGCCGCCTCGCCCGACTCGGTTCGCCGCCGGTGATAACCGGCCAGCACGTAGAGGGCGATCGACAGAATCTCGAGGCCGAGAAAAATCACCAGCAGGTCGTTGGCTGCGGCCATGAATATGGCGCCCGAACCCGAGAGAAGAGCAAGGACGTAAAACTCCGGCCCGACCAGGCCCTCGCGGCGGAGGTAGCTGTCAGCGGCAAGGGCCGAGAGAACGATGGCGCTGCTCACCAGGACCATGAAGAAGACCGTGTAGCCGTCGAAGGCCAGCGCGTTGCCGACGACGAGAGCGGAATGTTTGTCGTCCACTTCGTGCCAGAGCCAGAACGACCACGCCAGAGCGGCGAGACCGGTCAGGACCGTCGAGCTGAGCCACAACAGTGGCCGGGAACGCTTGGGCAGAAGGGCGTAGAGGCTGAGGATGATGAGGGCCCCGCCGATCAAGATCAGCTCGGGCATGATGTACCGGTACTGGACCGGAATGTGCAGGCTCCTGGCGGCTGTGCACAAGCCGGTTACCTTGCCCGGCTGAACCACGCACGGGGTGGTCGTCGACGGCGACGGCGGCGCCTGGCGGACCAATGCCTGGCCGGCCAGTGCCGGAATCACGCCGCCAATCCCGGCGCCGCTCACGGCGCCACTCCCCTGGCTGCCGGCGCCACCCCCGTGGGCCGCAGCCGAACCGCCGTCGCCACCACCGCCGGTCCGTCCACGTTGTCATTCGGGCCGACCGCGACGGGAGGGCCGACGCCCTTCTTCGGCAGGTGCAACGACGGATCCACATGTTGAACATGGGCGATCAGGTGATCGACCGACGGCTGGATCCGCTCAAGGACGGGCCTGGGATACACGCCGAGCCCGACGATCAGCACCACGAGGGGGACCATGATTCCCCGCTCTCGCCACGTCATGTCGGCCATGACGGCGTTGTCGCCGCGGGGCGCGCCATGGAACACTCGCTGGTACGCCCACAGCAAATAGACGGCGGCCAGGATCACGCCGGTCGATGCAACGATGGCCCACCATCGGCGGGTGATGAAGGTCCCGAGCAGCACGAGGAACTCACCCACGAACCCGTTGAGCCCGGGCAGCCCGATTGAGCTCATCATCACCAGGACGAAGACCGCAGCCAGGACGGGCACCGACTTCTGCAATCCGCCGTACTCGGCAATGGCGTAGGTGTGGCGGCGTTCATAGATCATCCCGACGAGAAGGAAGAGGGCGCCCGTGGACAGACCATGGTTGATCATCTGCAGGACGCCCCCTGAGATCCCCTGGGACGTGAAGGCGAAGATCCCCAGCACGATGAACCCGAGGTGGGCGACCGACGAGTAGGCGATGAGCCGCTTGAAGTCCCTTTGCATCGTCGCCACGACCGCCCCATAGGTCACCCCGATGACGGCGGCGGTGAGGAGTATGGGAGCGAGGTCGACCGCTGCCTTGGGGAACATGAACACCGCGTAACGCAGGATTCCGTAGGCCCCGAGTTTGAGCAGGACGCCGGCCAGGATGACCGAGCCCGCTGTGGGTGCCTCCGTGTGGGCGTCCGGCAACCAGGTATGTAGCGGAAATAGTGGAGTCTTCACCGCAAAGGCGACGATAAAGGCGAGAAAGATGAGCCGCTGCTCGGTCTCCGTCAGCTTGGGAGCCTGACGGGCCAGGTCGATGAAGTCGAAGCTGATGTGGCCGCCGGAGGAGGCAAGGACCGCGAGCGACACGATTCCGACAAGGAGAAAGGCCGAGCCGGCCATCGTGAAGACGAAGAACTTCAGCGATGCGTAGGCGCGATTGCCATGACCCCAGCCCGAGATCAGGAAGTACATCGGCACCAGGGTGATCTCGAACATGACGAAGAAGACGAACAGGTCCAGCGCGACGAACGCCCCGATGCACGCCGCCTCCAGCAGCAACATCCACGCCATGAACGCCTTGGGTTGACCCTGGATCTTTGGTCCCGCCATCGAGAGTGGAAACAGGATGGCCGTCAACACCACCAGGAAGAGCGAAATCCCATCCACCCCGAGGTGCCAGCTGATGCCGAAGTCAGTGATCCACGTTTGCTTGGTCACGAACTGAAAGCCGGCCTGGGACTTGTCGAACTGAACCAAGAGGAAGATGGCCAGCGCCGCCTCGGCAATTGCGACGGTGATGGCGATCAGCTTGGCCACGTCCTCCCGGGTCGTCGGGACCAGGGCGACCACCAGGGCACCCGCGGCGGGAAGAAAGATCATGGAGGTCAGCAGAGGAAATCCGGGATTCATCTGCTACTGCCCTCCCCGGACGGCGACGTAGAGCAGCAGTACTGCCGCGCCGGCTGCCACCCCGAGTGCGTAGTTGCGGACGTAACCGGTTTGCAGCCTTCGCACCAGGCTGCCGCCCGATCTCGTCAACCGCGCGACGCCGTTGACGGCGCCATCGATGACGCCGGCATCGACGGCGTAGGCATCGAAGTTGAACAGGTCAGTGCCCGGTCCCGCGACAAAGGCGGAAACGGCGTCGTCGTAGTACCAGCCATGCTGCAGTACCGCGGGCTCGAGCTCGGGATGCTCCGCCCTTCGCGTCCAGGGCACCCACGCCACGGCGATGGCAACCAATGCGATCGCGACCGTGACCACCGCCAGCGTGACCTTGACGCTCGTATCCACGTGCGGGTCCGGGGGCAAGACGGGTGCCAGCCAGCGGGCGAGGAAGTCCCACTTGCCGTACGGCAGGTTGATGACGCCTCCGACGACCGAAAGGAATCCCAGCACGACGATCGGGAGGGTCATGGTCCAGGGCGACTCGTGGGGCCTGCCCCGAGTTGTGTGAGCGGCCTCCTCCGCTGCGGCCTGGCCGGCCGATTCCTCCCAGCGGGCGTGACCGAACCAGACCAGGGCGACCTGGCGGGTCATGTAATAGGCAGTGAGCCCGGCCGTCACAAAACCAACTGCCCACAGGGCGTGGCTCTTGTGCCAGGCGGCGAGCAACGCGTCGTCCTTGGACCAGAACGCGGAGAGCGGCGGGACCCCGGAAATGGTGAGCCACCCGATGAGAAACGTGACGAACGTGACGGGCATCCACCGTCGCAAGCCGCCCATGCGTTTCATGTTCTGCTCGTCGTGCAACCCGTGGATCACGGACCCGGCGCAGAGAAAGAGGAGGGCCTTGAAGAAGGCGTGGGTGATCATGTGGAACAGACCGGCGACGTACCCGGCGCTGCCAACAGCAAGAAACATGTAGCCCAGCTGGGAAATGGTGGAGTAGGCGAGCACTTTCTTGATGTCGTCCTGGGCGCAGGCGATGGTGGCGGCGAACAGAGCCGTCACCGCCCCCACGACCGCGATCGTCGTCTGAGCATCAGGCGAGTAATGGAGGATGGGGGAGATCCGGGACATCAGGTAGACGCCCGCCGTCACCATGGTGGCGGCGTGGATCAGGGCCGATACGGGAGTCGGGCCTTCCATAGCGTCGGGCAGCCAGAGAAAGAGCGGCAGCTGGGCCGACTTGCCCACCGCACCCAGAAACAGCATGAGGGCAATGCCGGTCGCGGTGACTTCGGCGAGGGCACCCGGATGGCCCGCGGACAGACCCGAGAAGACGTTCGTGTAGTTCAGCGAGCCGAAGTGGGCGAAGATCAGGAACATCCCGATCAGGAACCCGAAATCACCGACCCGGCTGGTAACGAAGGCCTTCTTGCCGGCCGCAGGCGGCCGGTCCCGTTCGAACCAGAACGCGACCAGCTGGTAGGAGCAAAAGCCGACGCCCTCCCAGCCGAGAAAGCTGAACAGGAAGTTGTCGGCCATCACCAGGCACAGCATGGAAAAGAGAAAGAGGTTCAGCAGGACGAAGAACCGCGGGAAGCGCTCGTCGCCGTGCATATAGCCGATCGAATAGAGGTGGATCAGGCTGCCGACCCCCGTGACGAACAGGGCCATGGTGACGGACAGGGGATCGATCTGCAGGGCGAAGTTGACGTGCAGGCCGGCGACCGGCATCCAGGTGAAGATCTGCTTGATGACCAGGCGTGACGAGGCCGGCTTGCTGAGCAGCGACAACCAGGTCACCACCGCGGCCACGAACGAGCCGGCCGCCACGAGCGTGGCCAGCCAGCCGGCAGCAGGTTCGCCCAGCCGGCGGCCCAGCCACACGAGAACGAGAAAGCCGGCGAGCGGCAGGGCCAGAAGGACGTAGGCGGCGTTCATCGGACGCGGCGGTCAGCCCTTGAGAATGTGCAGGTCGTCGGCGGTAGCACCGGTTCGCCGCCGGAAGATGGCGACGATGATGCCGAGGCCGACGACGACTTCCGCGGCCGCGACCACGAGAACAAAGAACACAGACGTCTGCCCACCGATGTCGTTGAGGACTCGTGCAAACGTGATGAAGGTGAGGTTCACCGCGTTGAGCATCAGCTCGACGCACATGAACATCACCAGGACGTTGCGGCGGACCAGGAACCCAACCGCTCCAATCGTGAACAGCAGGGCGGCCAGACCGAGGTACCACGCCCCGGGAACGGTCATGTTCCCTGTGCCTCCTGTTCTTCTCGGGTGAGCTCGCCTGCCACCTGTTGCGGCCGGCGAGCCAGGATGACGGCCCCGATGACCGCAATCACCAGGAGCACCGATGTGATCTCGAACGCGAAGAGAAACCGGGTGAAGACGGACTGGCCGAGTAACGCCACGTTTTCCCCGCCCACGGACAACGACCCCGCGGTCGAGTGAGCGCCGGTCGCCCACTGCTGAAAGCGGGCGATGACCACCAGCTCGACCAGGACAACAACCCCGAGCGCAATGGCAATGGGTCGTTGCCCCTTGAGTGGCTCTCTGGCGATGTTCTCCTTGCGGTCCACGCCGATGAGCATGATCACGAAGAGGAAGAGGATCACGATCGCGCCGGCGTAGACAATCACCTGGACGGCCGCCAGGAAGTCGGCCTGCTGGTTGACGAACTCGACGGCCACGCCGAAGAGGGTGAGGACCAGCATTAAGGCAGAGTGGACGGGGTTCGAGGACAACACCACCCCGATCGCGCCGGTCAGGATCGCGACTCCGCCGACGACGAAGACAATCCAATCCGGGTAGTGGGTGGCGGCGAGGAGCATCAGGGCTCCGGATCGCTGCGCTCGGGCCGATGGGCGAGCCTGCCAACGCCCCGGATTTCTGCCGCTTCCGTCTCCCGGATGCTGATGTCCCAATCGGCCGGGTAGTCGGCCGAGTCGGCGTCGGACTGGCCGGCTTGCGGAGGGCGGACGCCGTAGCCGAGATCACCAGACCAAAGCGGCTTCCCTTCGTAGGCAGCGTTGCCGGCGGGAGAGGTGGCACGCACCCAGCCGGACGTGTTGCGGTCGTCACCCTCCTTCCAGTCTTCCCATGGGAGGTGCTTCGGCCTCCCGTCGTCGTCGACCACCAGTTCCGCCTTGGTGTAGATGGCTTGTTCGCGATCGGTAAACGAGAACTCGAACAGCTTTGACTCGGTGATGGCCTCTGTCGGGCACGCCTCGACGCAGAGATCGCAGTGAATGCAGCGCAGGAAGTTGATCTCGTAGACGAACCCGTAGCGCTCGCCGGGGGAGACCGGGGCGTCGGGCGGGTTGTCGGCGCCGCGGACATAGATGCAGCGGGCCGGACACACCCCGGCGCACAGCTCGCAGCCGATGCACTTCTCCATGCCGTCCTCGTAACGGCCGAGCACGTGCCGGCCGTGGAATCGTTCCGGCTTCGGCCGCTTCACCTCCGGGTACTCGGTCGTCACCTTGTTGGTGCGGTGGAACGCCACCTGCTTGCCGGTGACGGTGAAGCCTTTCAGATAGCCCATAACTTGCTCACCTCACTCAGTCCCGGTTCTGGCTTCGATCTCCGACGCCCTCCGGCCGACGGCCAACGCCCGCCACAGTCCCGTCCCGGCGACGACGAGACCAATGGCCACAACAAGCACCCACCAGCGACGAGTGGTCTGCACCGCCGCGACAAATAGCAGCATTCCGAGCGCGAGCGGGATGAGCCGTTTCCACCCGAGGTCCATGAGCTGGTCATAACGAAACCGAGGCAGGG
>JBPYFF010000233.1:0-4639 GCA_051984455.1 Acidimicrobiales bacterium
GCCCGGATGAGCTGCATGATGGTCCTGCCGGTCGTCGACTTGCCACAGCCCGACTCGCCGACGAGGCCAAGGGTCTCCCCCTCGAGAAGGTCGAAGCTGACGTCGGAAACGGCGTGCACCACCCGGCCCGATCCGGCGGGGATTCAGTGACGAGATCGGGTCCTGGAAGATCATCTGGAGGCGCGGCCGGACCCGGCGAAGCGTCTCTCCCTGCAACGACGTCAGCTCGAGCCCATCGAAGATGACCTTGCCGGATGTGGCCCGGATGAGCTGCATGATGGTCCTGCCGGTCGTCGACTTCCCGCAGCCCGACTCGCCGACCAGGCCCAGGGTTTCCCCTTCGAGCAGGTCGAAGCTGACATCGGAAACGGCATGCACCGCCCGGCCCGCTCCGGCGGGAAACTCGACGACCAGGTTCTCCACCCGGAGCAGCGAGGGCTGGTCCCGCAGGTGCGCCGTTCCGGGTGCGCCCACTTCCAGGGCCGTGCCCGAGCCCGCCGAGGACCCGCTCATGTGAGGTCGACGCCGATGGCGTCCTCGCTCGTCGCCACGGCGGCGAGCGTCTGAGGACGCTTGTCGCTCAAGTTCTGTTCCAGTGCTGCTTTGCCCTCGGGGGTGCCGACCGGATACCAGCAGGCGTATTCGTGGTCGCTGCCCTCAGGCGAGATCAGCGGTGGCTCCTCCTCCAGGCAGCGAGCCTGGGCGTACGGGCAGCGAGGGGCGAAGTTGCAGCCCCGTGGCGGGTTGATCAGGTCCGGCGGACGACCGGTGATGGCAAGCAACTTCGTATGGCTCAAGTTGCTCACCCGCGGTATCGACTTTACGAGCGCCTCGGTATACGGCATTCGCATCTCCGCGAACAGCTTGCTGGTAGGCGCCTTCTCCACGATCTTCCCCGCGTACATGACGGCGATGTCGTCGGTGCGACCTGCCACAACACCAAGGTCGTGGGTCACCAGGATCATGGCCATGAAGCGCTCACGCTGCTTGTCCTGGAGCAAGTTGAGGATCTGAGCCTGGACGGTCACGTCCAGGGCGGTGGTCGGCTCGTCGGCCATCAGCAGCTTGGGGCCGCAGGAAATGGCGATGGCGATCGTGACCCGCTGGCGCATGCCGCCGGAGAGCTCGAACGGGTACTGATTCAGCCGGCGGTCGGGCTCCGGGATGCCGACCGACCGCAACAGTGCGATGGCGGTTTCCCCCGCCTCGCCCTTATCCATATCCAGATGCACCCGAAGGCCCTCCGTCAGCTGACGGCCGATCTTCATCACCGGATTGAGCGAGGTCATCGGGTCCTGAAAGACCATGGCCATCTCTGCGCCCCAGACCTTCCGCATGGCTGAGGTAGGCAGGTCGCTGATGTCTCTTCCCTCGAAGATGATTTTGCCTGAGCGCACCGCCCGCTTGGTCGAGAGCAGGCCCATGACTGACCGGGACAGGACTGTCTTGCCACAGCCGGATTCACCCACCACACCCAGGGTTCGACCCCGGTCGATGGTGAACGACACTCCGTCAACCGCCTTGACCATGCCTCTTTCCGTGCGGAAGTAGGTCTTCAGGTCCTCGACCTCGAGGAGGGCGCCATGGCCCTCATGAGCGGGACGCGGCCCCGGGTCTTCCAGGACGAGCTCATCCTCGCGCCGCCCGGTTCTCACAGCGCGCCCTCTTTGACGTCGAAGAACGCTCTCAGCGAATCACCGGCGAAGTTGAAGGACAGCACGGTGAGGAACATGGCCGCGGCCGGAATCAGGCTGATGTAGGCGTCGTGCTCGAGGAAGGACCGCCCTTCGTTGATCATCGAGCCCCAGCTCGGGGTCGGGGGCCGGACGGAAAGGCCGAGGAACGCCAGTGCGCCTTCGCCGACGATGGCGAGGGCCACGCCGATGAGCGAGTACGACGCCGCCGGCGGCAGCACGTTGGGCAGGATTTCCTTGATGATGATGCGGCGGTTCTTGGCGCCCAGAGTTCGGGCCGCGGTGACGAACTCCCGCTCCGCGAAGGTGAGGGTGCTGGCCCGGATGATGCGCGCCACCGGCGCGATCGACACCAGGGCGATGGCGATGGTGACGTTACGCAGGCTCTGGCCGAGGAAGGTCACGATTGCCAGGGACGCGACGAGAGCGGGAAAGGCCAGAAAGACGTCCATGCAGCCCATCAGGAAGCGACCAAGCTTTCCCCCGTAGTACCCGGCGACCACACCGATCCCGCCCCCGATGAGGAACGCGGCAGAGATCGACGCGAAACCAACGATCATCGAAACCCGGGCGCCGTAGATGACGCGCGCCAGCATGTCGCGCCCCAGCTCATCGGTCCCGAACCAGAACTGAGAATTGGGATGGGTGCGCGGCGGTCCGACGCCCGTCTCGGTGTAGGACTTGATCGGGAGATACTTGGCGAAGATGGCGGCCAGGATGACCAGGGTGATCCACCCAACCGAGATCCAGAAGACCGGGCCGAGTCTCTTGCGTGCCCGCTCGCCCGGCACCGCGACGGTCTCTGCTGCCGCGCCGCCCTCAGTGGCGAGCACAGCATCGACATAGAGCTCACCGGGCGCCTCGGCGAAGATGCCGGTGGCTTCGGCGGATTCCGATTCGGCGGGCGGGCGCAGGCTCTCCTGCACCCTGCCCCTATACGGCAACTCCGGCATGGCGGATCCTCGGGTCGAGAACGGTATAGAGAAGGTCGACGGCGGCGTTGGCAAGCACGTAACCCACGGCGATGACGAGCACCACTCCCTGGACTACGAGGTAGTCCCGGCTGTAGATGGACCGGATGGCCAGGTCGCCGATCCCTGGCAGGGCAAAGATGGTCTCGACGATGAACGTGCCTCCGATCAACCGCCCCAGGTTCAGGCCCAGCACGGTCACGAGGGAGAAACTGGACGGTCGGAACGCGTGGCGCAGGAGGATGTGGCGGTCGGACATCCCCTTGGACTTCGCCATGGTGATGTAGTCCTCTTGCAGCGTCGCGATCATGTCCGTGCGCAGTAATCGGACGAAGGCAGCCAGCTCCCCGACCGCGAGCGTGATTGAGGGTAAGACCATCGACTTCAGGTTCTGTTGCAGGTTCTGGCTGATCGGCGTGTAGCCCGTTGCCGGGAACCAGTGGAGCCTGACCGCGAAGATGAGGACCAGGAGCACGCCGACGATGAAGTCGGGAATCGACAGCAACCCGAATGCGGTCGTCGTCGATACCCGGTCGAACCACCCGTTTGGCCGGTACGCGGCATAGATGGCTACCGGGATCGAGATGACCAAGGCGAGCAGCTGGGAGATGATCAGCAGTTCAATCGTCACGGGCAGGCGCTGGCGGAGGGCGCTCACCGTCGTCTGATTGTTCTGATAGGCCTTGCCAAGGTTTCCGCGAACGGCGTTGCCCAGCCAGTTGAGGTACTGCACCGGCAGGGGCTTGTCGAGGCCCAGATGGTGGTGGATCTGGGCCACCGCGGCAGGCGTGGCGCTCGGTCCGAGGATGTTGATGGCCGGGTCTCCCGGCAGCAGCTTCAGGAGGAGGAACGTCAGGAGCGTCACCGCGAGCAGCACCAGGATGAGGTAGGTGAGCTTGCTCACGACGGTGCGCATGGCGTTCCTCCTCCGCCCTTCCGGTCCCCTTGCTCGCTAGCCCATCCAGACGTGGTCCATGAGGAAGGCACCGCCGGACGGGATCCCGAGCGTGTGATCAACGCCCGGTGATCCGTCGGGCAGGGTCCAGGTGGTGACGCCGTGGACGTTGGGCTTCATGGCGATCTGCCAGACCGCCTCGTCGAGCCAGATGAACGGAACGTCAACGGCCAGGCGCCGGGCGATGTCCTGGTAGGCGGCGAGCCGGTCGGCGTCATTCGGGTCGGTTCGGCCCTTCTGCAGGTCGGCGTCGATCTGCGGGTCCTTGTTGCGGGAGAAGTTCAGGGCCAGCTGGCCTTCCGGCAGCGCCGTGGTGCTGGACCACCAGATGAAATCGGCGTCCGGATCCGGCTCGCCGAACTGACGCCAACCGTACGCCTGATAGGACCCCTGCAGGGCGTTGAGGATGTACTGGCTCTGCTCGACTTGCTTGATGGAGACCGTGATACCAGCTTGCTTCCACATGTCCTGCAAGAGCTGGGCACCTTCCAGGCTGCGACCGGTGTTGGTGGTACCGAGCTCGAAACTCACCGAAGTCACCCCGTGCTTCTGCTCGTACTGCTTGACGAGGGCCTTGGCCTTGGCTAGGTCGTAGCTCGGGTAGCCGGTCGAGGCGTGGTAGTGCGAACCGGTGTTGCCGAACGGACCGGTCGAGTCCGGGAGCAGGCCGAAGTTGATGACGTTGTCGTACTTGGTGCGGTCGGTGGCGTAGGCCAGGGCCTGACGCAGCGTCACGTCGTCCAGCGGGGGCTTCCCCGTGTTGAGCATGGTGAAGTCTTCTTCAGTTTCGGCCGGAACGCCCAGATCGGTGATGTACTTCACTTTGCTGTTGCCTTTGAGGTCGGCGATCGTCTGGGGATCACTGGAGTGGAACATGTCGATCGTGCCCGAAAGCAGGCTGTTCTCCCTGGACTGGACTTCGAGGATGGGGCGGAACTCGACCGAGTCGAGGTAGGGAAGCCCCTTCTGCCAGTAGTTGGGGTTCTTCACGGCGAGGAAGTGGTTGCCCGGGATCCACT
>JBPYFF010000234.1:0-4829 GCA_051984455.1 Acidimicrobiales bacterium
CTGCGATCGTGAGGTCGGTGGTCTGAACCCGGCCGCGGTCGACGTGGCTCTTCGCCTGGGCGCAAAGGTCGTCTGGTTGCCGACCCTGTCCAGCCAGCAGGATGTCGAGAGCGGCCTCGCCGCCAGGCTGGGTCTGCCCCCTGCCGGCCTCCGCGTCGTGGATGACGATGGCACGTTGCTTCCCGCCACCCACGAGATCCTGGATCTGGTTGCCGGCGCCGACGCCGCGCTCGCCACCGGCCATGTCAGCGCCGAGGAGCACGTCGCCGTCGGCCGGGCCTTTGGTCGCCGGGGCCGGCTGATCGTGACCCACGCCATGGAGGAGATGGCGGGACCGGATCTGAGCATCGACCAGTGCGTGGAACTGGCCGGACTGGGCGCCTTCATCGAGCTCTGCGGCATGACGTGCATTGGCGCCTTCGCCAGCCGCCCGCCAGCGGAGCTGGCCGCGTGCGTCCGGGCCGTGGGCCCGGCGCAATGCACGATCGCGACCGACTACGGCCAAAAGGTCAACCCCCGCCCGGCCGCGGGGCTCCAGGCGTGGGCCGACACCCTGGCCGAGGCGGGTATCGCGGAAGGCGACATCCGCCGGATGGCGTGTGCCAATCCAGCCGGGCTGATCGGGCTCTAGGAGGCGCTAGGAGGCCAGCGCCTGTGCCACCCGCCGCCATTCTGCAAGGGGAGGTGCGCCGGCCACGGCGCCGAGAACCTGGATGCACACATGATCGGCGCCGGCGTCGTGGTGGGCGTGCAGCCGTTCCACCACCCTGGCCTCGTCGCCCCACGCCACCAGCCCGTCGACCAGGCGGTCGCTGCCCCCGCCGGAGAAGTCGTCGTCGGTATACCCGAGCCGGCGCCAGTTATTCACGTAGTTGGGCAGCTGGAGGTAGAGCTCGAGGTGTTCCCGACCGATCTGCCGGGCCTTTGCGGGGTCGTTCTCCAGCACCACCGCCTGCTCCGGTGCGACGACTTTCCCCGGGCCGAGGAGCTGCCGGGCGATGTGGCTGTGCTCCGGCGTGACCAGGTAGGGATGGGTGCCCGCTGACCGGGCTGCGGCCAGCCGGAGCATCCGGGGGCCGAGCGCGGCAAGGATGCGTTCGTCGACAGGCACGGGCGGCGACGCGCCATCGAGGTCGTCCAGATAGGCGCTCATGACCTCGACCGGTCGCTGGTACCTCCCGGGCGAATCCCGATCGACCAGCCAGGCGTGGCTGATCCCGAGCCCGTGCAAGAACCGGTCAGGATGCGACTCCTTGAGGGCGGCATGGCAGGTCGCCGCCCCGGCGGCGGGAGAATCCCACACGCTCACGATGCCGGTAGCGACCACCACGCGGCTGGTCGCCTTCAGCAGGGAGGCGACAACCTCGAACACGTCCGCCCGCCAGCCGGGTAGCCAGAGGGCCGAGTAGCCCAGCTCCTCGAGTTCGGCCGCGGCGTCGGCCGCCAGCACGGCGTCACCGAACCGAAGCTCGGCGCTCCAGACACCGGTCGTCCCGAGGTCGATGGCCATGGTCGCACGGTAGCGCCGGGCGACCAATATGGGAGGGTGCGTGATCACGAGTTCCCGACCGGGTTCTTCGATCGAGCCGACCCGTCGGCCGATCCGCTGTTCTACTCGTGGCCTCGTCTCGTTACCCACATCGATGAGGCGGCTATTGCGGCGGTGGGCGCGCTCTACGAGGAACTCGACGTCGCAGGTGATGTGCTCGACTTGATGGGTTCGTGGGTCTCGCACTTTCGGCGCCCGCCCCGTCGCCTCACGGTGTTGGGCATGAATGCCGAAGAGCTCGAAGCCAACCCCCATGCCGCCGCGACGGTCATCCACGACCTCAACGCCGACGCACGCTTACCGTTCGAGGCCGACTCGTTCGACGCGGCGGTGTGCTGCGTGTCCGTCGACTATCTCATTCGACCGGTCGAAGTCTTCGCCGACGTGGCCAGGGTCGTCCGGCCGGGCGGGATATTCGTCTGCACGTTTTCCAATCGCTGTTTTCCTTCCAAGGCGATCCGCGGCTGGCTGTATGCCACTGATGAGCGACGGGCCGAGATCGTCGCCAGCTACTTTCGGCTGGCAGAGCGATGGGGCGAGCCGACCGTGGATCGACGTACCCCGCCCTTACACCGTGGCGACCCGCTCTTCGCCGTCTGGGCGTACCGGTAATGGGGGAGCGCCGCCTCGGTCTCGGCCTCGCCGCCCTGGGTCGTCCTGCCTACATCACCGCTGGCCGGGACGTTGACCTCGGAACCCGGCGCGACCCGGGCTCGATGGAGCAACGGGCGCACGAGGTGCTGAATGCTGCCTTTGACGCCGGAGTCCGGTACTTCGATGTGGCCCGGTCGTACGGTCGGGCCGAGGTTTTTTTGGCTGACTGGGTCAGCGCCCGTGGCCTGGCCCCCGGGGCGATCACCATCGGATCGAAGTGGGGCTACACCTATGTGGGCGAGTGGCGAACCGACGCCCCGGTGCACGAGGTCAAAGACCATTCGCTCGCAGCGCTCCGCCGTCAGGTGGCGGAAAGCCGCGCCATTCTCGGCGACCACCTCAGCCTGTACCAGATCCATTCGGCCACGCTCGAATCCGGCGTCCTGGCCGACCCCGAGGTGTTGAGCGAACTGGTCCGCTATCGCGGTGCCGGCTTGGTCGTCGGTGTCACGGTGAGCGGACCCCGACAGGCAGAGGTCATCAGGGTTGCCCTTGATGCCGCCGTCGACGGCGTCAACCCCTTTTCGTCGGTGCAGGCAACCTGGAACCTCCTGGAGCCGTCGTGCGGGCCGGTCCTGGCGGAGGCGAAATGCGCCGGATGGGGAGTCATCGTCAAGGAAGGCGTGGCCAACGGCCGGCTCACGCCTTACGGGACGGATGCCCGGCGTCCGGTGCTGCGGCGGATGGCCGAGCATCATCACGTCCCGGTCGATCAAATCGCGCTGGCCGCGGCCCTGGCCCAACCCTGGGCGGATGTCGTTCTCTCCGGGGCGGTCACCGTCGAAGCCCTCAACAGCAACATGGCTGCCACCCGTCTCGTCCTTGGCGAGCACGAGCTCACCGAACTGGCGGAGCTCGCAGAAACCCCCGACGAATACTGGCGAGCGCGAAGCGAGCTCCCCTGGCGGTAGTCCGTCAGCTGTAGTCGACCGGACCGGCGCCCGGTTCTGCGACCGCGAAGCAGAAACAGTGGATGGGTGCGTTGTCGCTCACCGGGCGGAGGCTGTGCACCATGCTCGGCGGGATGTGGACCAGGTCGCCCTGACGGATCTCCCGTTCCTCGTCGCCGATGACCATGATGCCCCGGCCGGAGGTGACGTAATAGAACTCATGGGTCGGGTGATTGTGGGGATCCACCATTCCCCCGCCGGCCACTTCGAATTCGCTGACCAGCTCGAGGTGACCGCCCCTGGTGATGTCCATCATTTCCCGCGGCTCAACCAGCCACCACACGGGCACGGTCCCGTTGTGCTCGATCTCGGGCGTGACGTTTTCGATCGACCGCACATCCATGATGGTGCCAACCTCCCGGGATCGTTTCCTCCGCAGAAACCCTGACGTCGCTGTCAGCATATGCTTCTCGATGATGGAGGACCGGCGGAGCGACAGCCTTTGGCTGGAGATGACGAACGAGCCCGCTCCCTCCTATTGCGGCGGACGGGCGGCCTCGCTGGCTGAGCGGCCCGACGTGATCTCAACCACCTGTTGGTCCAATGCCAACCCTGGTCGCACCGACCTGCCTCGCCACATCCCCGAGTTCGAGACTCTTGGCCTCTTCGAGGTTACCGAGGCGTTCCGTCCGCCGGAAGGCCTCAACGGGGGTGGCTATCACTTCCGGCCGACCGCTCGGCCGGGGCAGGGGTTGCTCAGCGGCCGGCCCACCGTCGGCCTGTCGCTTGTCCTGATCAGCGCCCGGCCCGCCGATCAGCGCCAGCGGCTGCGGGATTGGGGCGACTTCGTTCACATCCGCCACATCGCGGCTGCGTCCGTTCCCGGGTACACCATGATCACGCCGTACCAGCAGGTGGGCGATGCGACGCCGCACTTCCTTCATCTCTACGAGATCGATCGGCTTGACCCGGAGGCCGTGTTCCAGTCCATGACGCCCCTCGTCCAGGCCCGGCTCGGGCCGCCGGGAACCCCCGCGTATGACGAGTGGGCCTGGCACCCGGCCCTTCGCATTGACTACGTCAACACGTTCAGCCGGGCCAGCCAACTCTGAGGAGGAAAAATGACCACCAGTCCTCAGCTGACCGCGGCGGTAGTGCAACACCCGCTCGATCCGCTGACCGCCGACGAGGTCGCTGACGCGTGCACCATCGCCCGCGATGCAACCCGGCCGGGCAACGATGTGCGCTTTCCCGTGGTCGTCCGCCGGGAGCCGGCGAAAGCGGCCGTTCTCGCCTGGCGACCGGGCGACGCGTGGGACAGACGGGCAGAGGTCCTCGTCCTCGACCGGTCGGACGGATCGCTCTCGGAAGTCGTCGTCTCGCTCACATCGGGGACGGTGCTGTCGTCGCGAGAGATACCGGGTGCCAAGCCGGCGCTCCTGTTCGGTGAATCCCTCGACGCCATCGTCGCCGTCAAGGCCAACCCGGCCTGGCAGGAAGCGGTTCGCCGCCGGGGCGTAAGCGATCTCGAGCAGGTGCAGATCGACCCGTGGCCGGCCGGTAACTTTGGCCTTCCGGGAGAGGAAGGCCGTCGGCTGACCCGGTGCGTCAGCTACGTACGGCCGGCGCCGACCGACAATGGCTACGCCCACCCGCTCGAGGGACTGGTCGCGGTCGTGGACCTGGCCACCATGGACGTCATCGAGGTGATCGACAGTGGTCTCGTCCCGGTGCCC
>JBPYFF010000235.1:0-2141 GCA_051984455.1 Acidimicrobiales bacterium
CGTCATCCAAGGGAAGAAGGAATGTCGCCTTGATCTATGAGCCCATCGGGCCGCGATCGGCGGAACGACACCTCCAGGTCGACAAGACCAGAAGGGATGTCGCCATCCGCCTGCGACAGCGGACCGGGCAGATCGCACCCGAGCGCGAGCACCGGGACCTGGCCGTCGCCACCGCCCAGGACGCAGAGCTCGCCGCCGGTCATGGCCTGCTTCGCTTCGCAGGCTACGCCTCGGTCACGGTCACCGACCGCTCGCTGCTGGAGGAGGCGTGGGACGAGCTATGCGCCGACGCCGGCGCGGCTGGCCTCGTTCTTCGACGCTGCTCGGGGTGGGTTGATACCGCCTTTGCCTGCGCGGCTGTGCCCGTGGGCATGGGCCTTCCCGGCAAAGGACAGCGGGCGTGACGACCGGCCGAGTCGTCGCGCTCGATGACTTCAGCTACTGGGGCCGTCCGCAAACCAAGTCATCGGGTAAACGTCCCTCCCCTGGACGGCAAAGACCGGTCGATGGCGCTCGCATCGCGGTGGTCGGACGTCGTGGCCCGGGTGGCAAAGAGTCCGGAAGGGCAGCCCGGGTCCCCCAGCCGACGGTGTGGCGCGCCACCACCGCCAGTGCGTCGGGGATCTACCCGTGGCTGGTGGCCGAACCCATGCCCCCGGTCGGGGCCCCGATTGGCTACGACGTGTTCTCCAAGTCCACGTTTAGTTCGCACCCCGTCGAGTGGGTCGATCGGGGCATCGTGACCAATCCCAACCTGTACATCACCGGTGTCCCTGGCTCGGGTAAGTCTGGGCTCATTAAGCAACACGTTGTCCGCCTGGCTGCCTTCGGGACGAAGAGCCTCATCCTCGGCGACATCAAAGGCGAGTACAACCGCCTCGCCGAGTGGCTCGGCGTCACGCCAATCATCCTTGGACCAGGCTCTGGTCACCGGCTCAACCCGCTGGATGGTGGACCGTTGGCGGCCAACTTGCCCTCGGACGCCTCGGCCAGACTCGAGCGGCTGGGCGAAGTCCACCGTCGCCGGTTGCTGCTTCTCAAGACCCTCATGACCTACCGGCTGGGACGGGACCTTCGGCCCCTGGAAGAAGCTGCCGTAGGCATGGCTCTCCGGCGGGCAACCGGCGAAGACCGGCGTCGCCAGCTGCCGAACCCTCTGGTCAGCGAGGTGTTGACCCGGTTGTGGGAGCTGGACGACGCCGACGCGGCAGAACTACAGCTTTCTTCGCGATCTCACCTGTTGTCGGAGGTTCGTGAGGTCGGGACCGCGTTGCGAAATCTGCTCGAGGACACTCTGGCCGGGCTGTTCGACGGGCCGACGTCGGCCCCGCTTGACTTCGCCGCACCGATACAAACGGTGGACGTCTCCCGGTTGGAGGGCCGCGGTGACGAGGCGCTGGCGTTGGTCCTGTCTTGCTTGTCGTCGTGGGGTCAAGCGGCAATCGACGATCCTGCTCGTGCCGCGGACGAGCCCCCTCGAATGATCGTGCGGGACGAGTTGTGGCGCTCCATGCGGTACACGGCGCTGGTTCGGAAACTGGATGCGGACCTCCGCCTATCGCGGGCACAGGGAACCATCCAGATCATGGCAACCCACCGGCTCGCGGACGCCGAGGCGGCGGCCGAGACAGCCGTGGCCCGTCACCTCGTCGCCTCGTGCGCGGTCCACATCATGCTGGCCCAAGACGTGGGGCAGCTCCGCACCCTGGCCGACGAGATCACCCTGACCGAGGCGGAGCGACAGATGATTGCGTCGTGGAATGCTGCCCATATCGGGCGGGGTCTCTGGCACATCGGACAAGGGCGGGCCTATGTGGTCCAGGGCGTGCTTTCCCGTACGGAACGAGAGCTGTTCTTCACCAACGAGCGAATGACCGTTTGAGGAGGAGGATCACCGATGAGCACCGAAGTCCTCGTCACCGTGGTCGGCGCTGCTCGCCGAGGAGACGTCTGTCTCGACAACACCGTGCCGATTGCGACCCTGTTGCCTGATCTGGGCCGGCACTACGGCCTCCCGGCTCAGAGCAGGGACGTCGTCTTGGCCGACGACAGCGGCGTAGCCTTGAACCCGGACGCCTCTTTAGAGCAGGCGGGAGTAACCCATGGGAGCCGGTTGGTCCTACGATCCCGCGAGGTTGAGC
>JBPYFF010000236.1:0-2514 GCA_051984455.1 Acidimicrobiales bacterium
GCAGCTCCCGTATCTCACTGTGCAGCATGACGTCAACGGAGGTGTTGCGCTCGATAGCGTCCACCAGGTAGCGAGACATGTCCTTGCCCAGGTCGCCGCCGCGGATCAAGAGCCGGACCTGGGCGGCGTGCTGGGCGAGGAACAGGCAGGCTTGACCCGCCGAGTTACCGCCTCCGACGACGACAACCGGGTCGCCGCGGCACCGGTTGGCTTCGAGCTGGGTGGCCGCGTAATACACGCTGATGCCTTCGAAGCGTTCCAGGCGGCTCACTTCGAGCTTGCTATAGCGGGCCCCGGCGGCAATCAGGACCGTGCGGCTCGACAAGGTGGATCCGTCATCGAGCTCGACCAGGTGATAGCCATCCTGCTCCGCCAGCCGCACCGCGGTGGCCGGCACGTCGATCTGGGCTCCGAACTTCTCGGCCTGAATGACGGCCCGCTCAGCCAGCTCGCCGCCCGAGATCCCGGAAGGAAAGCCCAGATAGTTTTCGATACGGGGCGACCACCCGGCCTGGCCGCCCGTGGCGACGGCGTCGAGGGTGATGGTAGCCAGCCCCTCGGACGCCCCGTAGACCGAGGCGGCCAGCCCGGCGGGGCCGGCGCCCACCACGACAAGGTCCCACCGCGTCTTGGTCGAGGGGGCCACGCGGAGCCCGATGACTCGAGCGAGCTCCGCGTTAGTGGGGTTGCGCAGGACCTGCTCGCCCCCCAAGATCACCACCGGAGTGTCCCCTGGCTGGATACCGAGCTGGCGCAACAGCGTTTCGGCGCCTGCGTCGGTCTCCAGGTCGATCCAGGTGTGGGGGAGCCGGTTGCGGGCCGCGAACTCCCGAAGCCGCCGGGTGTCCGGCGAGAACCGGGAGCCGATGAGCTTGAAGCCCCTGCCCAGCCCGATCAGGATGGCGCGCCGCGTGATGTAGGCCCGCAGGATCAAGTCGCCGAGCACCGTGTCCTCTGCGACCAGGCTGCGCAGCGGTTCCGATGGGACGTCGACCACCTCGCCTGCCTGGCGTACCTGCGCGGTTACAAAGGCGACCTCGCCGGTGAGGAGGTTGAGTTCACCGAGGAACCGGCCCCGGCCGTGCACGCCGATCACCCGGTCCGGGCCTTCCAGGATGGCGACGAGACCTTCCAGGATGACGAAGAAGTCGCACCGCCGGTCGCCCTGCCGGTAGAGCACCGTGCCTTCCTCGACTCGGCGCCGCGATCCCAGGCCGGCCAGTGCCTCGATCTGCTCTTCGCTGAGGCGGGGATAGGCGCCGTACACATCCGGCGTCTCCGCCAGCGGGCAGGAGTCTGCGGTAACGCTCACGCTTTAGCCTCTCTCGGTGAATCGACCGACCGGGTCCTCGGCGCCGGGTCTGGAGGTGGCGCCGCTGTCCCGGACACCGTGGCGGGGAATGGTTGTCCGGCGGCCACGGCTCCCGGAATCTGCGGTGGTCAAGTGCCGCTGGTGGTCTTCTCGCTCGTCGACTTTTCGCTGGCGGTGGCGTTGATGCTGGCGCCGTCACCGTTGCCATGGCTGATGGCCACCTTGCGGGGCTTGGCTTGCTTCGCAACCGGGATGGTGAGGGTCAGGACCCCGTCACGGAAGGTGGCGGCCAACTTGGCCGTGTCGAGGCTGTCGCCCAGGAACAGCTGCCTGGTGAAGGTGCCATGGGGCCGCTCCGAGACGAGAACTTCGCTCCCGTCTTGTGGCTGCCACACTCGCTCGGCCCGCACGGTCAAAACGTTCTTCTCCACCGTCAAGTCGATCGAGTCGGGATTCACACCGGGGAGGTCGAAGTTGACGATGAATCGATCACCCTCCCGGTAGGCATCCATCGGCATAGCCAATTGGCGAGATCCGCCGGACTGCTGGCGCCCCAACCACTGAGAAAGGGGGTCGGACTCGCGGAACGGATCGAATCGCATAAGCATGATATGAGCTCCTCTCGACAATGAGACCCATCGTCGCGCCCGGCTGCCAAGCCCGCATCCCCTGGTCGCGTGGTCTTGACGCTAGGCGGGGGTGCCCTCTCCGGCAGCCTCGAGCGCACCCTCGAGCCAGCTGCGCAACGCGTGGTCGGGGGCCGCTCCGACCAGGCGCGTTCCACCCAAATCGGCTCGCCTTGCCGAGGTCGTCTGAGTCGGACCGCCGAACGATGTTCGCGGGATACGCCCGGCGGGTCGGTTTCTGGTGATCCTCAAGGAGAGGGTATGAAGCATCGGCTGCAGTTCGTGCATGACCTGGGTGAGACGCTTCGGGTTGCTCCCGGCCGGGCCGCTCGGATTCAGCGAGACTTCGCGATCCCGCTCAAACGGGTGGCTTAGACCGTTAGCCAGGTCAACGGCGGCCCTGCCAACGGATCCAGGACAGGTGGTGACCGCACCGCGCAACGCGGCATCACATCGGCCTCATCCCCCGAGGTTTCCGAGGGTGACGGTGACCTCCCGCGTGCTTCCGCCAGGCAGCAGGATCCGCAGGGTAGCCGGCTGGCCTGGCCGCAGGTTGGCCAGGAGGTCCTGCAGGGC
>JBPYFF010000237.1:0-3478 GCA_051984455.1 Acidimicrobiales bacterium
GGATGCGTGGTCGGACTGGAACCGGCGGGGCGTCAACCAGTTCCGGCTTCCTCATTATCTTCTGGCTCGCTACCGGCTGATCGTGGACGCAGAGCTTCCCGAGGTGGCAGCCGCGATCGAAGCGGCCGGCGGGTTGCGGCACAACCCGCTCCTCGAGATACCGGAGGAGCTCCGGGGCAAGGAACGCCCCGAGGACGAGGATCTGACCGTGGTGACGGGCCGTCGCCCCGTGGTCGAGTCAGCCGTTGGGTCCGTAGCGGCGGCCACACCGGGACTCACCATCCGGCGGGGAGTGGCGGTCGAAGCACTTGTCATGGGTCGGCCGGCCCGTTCCGGGATCCCCCACGTGGTGGGTGTCCGGACGGAGGCAGGGGAAGAGATTCCCGCCGATCTGGTGGTCGACATGACGGGACGCCGGTCTGCGCTGCCTCGATGGCTGCAGGAAGCGGGCGCCCGCTTACCGATCGAGGAGCTGGAAGACAGCGGGTTCATGTACTACGGGCGTCATTTCCGATCTTCAGACGGGTCCCGGCCGTTCGGGTTGGGCCCCGCCCTGATGCCGCTCGGGACGATCTCCAGCCTCACGCTGCCGGCCGACAACGGCACGTGGAGCGTTACCCTCGTCACCAGCGCCAAGGACAAGGCCCTGTATGGGCTGCGAAACCTCGATCGGTGGGAAAAGCTGGTCCGGTCGCTGCCGCTGATTGCCCACTGGCTCGACGCTGAGCCGGTCGACGATGGTGTCCTCACCATCAGCAAGACCGAGGACCGGATCCGCTCCTTCATAGTTGACGGAGAGCCGGTTGCGACCGGCGTCGTAGCCGTGGCTGACGCCTGGGCGTGCTCCAACCCGTCAGTCGGGCGGGGGATTTCGATCGGGATGCTGCACGGGCTGCTGTTGAGAGACCACCTGCGAGACGTTGGCCTTGATGACGCCCACGACTTCGCAGCCGGGTTCCATCACGCGACCGCCGAGCAGTTGCAGCCCTGGTTCGAATGGACTCGCGCCGGCGATCGCCACCGGCTCGCCCAGATCGAGGCCGGAATACGGGGCGAGGAGTATCGTCCCGAGGACCCAGCATGGGAGGCCGAACAAGCGCTGGGGTCAGCGTCGTCAAAAGATCCCGATTGTCTTCGTGTGGCGATCCGGGCTGCCATGGTGCTCGATCCGCTCGAGCCGGCGCTCTCAAGTCCGGGACTGCGAGAAAAGATCGCGTCTCTTGGAGGAGATTGGCGCCAGGAGCCGGTACCGGCGCCAGCCCGTGAAGAGCTCGTGGCCTTGGCCAACGCCTGAGCGCTTGGCCCAACCGAGAGGGGAGAACATGAGCCGGGTGAACGTCAACGGCGTCGGCATCGACTACGACGTCACAGGAGAAGGCCGTCCGATCGTGTTACTGCACGGCTTTCCCGACTCCGGGCGGCTCTGGCGCAATCAGGTTCCTGCTCTGGCATCGGCGGGCTTTCAGGTCGTTGTTCCCGATCTGCGGGGCTACGGACGCTCCGACAAACCGGCCGGGGTCGAGGCCTACTCGTTGCCTCTTTTGGCCGGGGACGTGATAGCCATCCTCGCCGAGCTCGGCATTGCCAGGGCCCATGTCGTTGGCCACGACTGGGGTGCCGCACTCGGCTGGGTGCTGGGGTCGGTCGCGCCTGACAACGTGGACCACCTGGTCGTCTTGTCGGTCGGCCACCCGCTCACATTCCGCCGAACGTTCGAGCAGTTGGAAAAGAGCTGGTACATGTTGTTGTTCCAGTTCCCCGACATCGCAGAACGCTGGCTGACCGACGACGGTTGGGCAAACTTCCGGGCCTGGGGGCGGCACCCCGACGCCGACGCGGTGATCGCCGAGCTGGAAGCAGACGCTTCCCTGACGCCAGGCCTCAACTGGTACCGGGCCAACGTCCCGCCCGAATCCTGGGTCGGGCCACCGTTGCAGCTTCCGGCGGTGCAGGCTCCGACCATGGGCGTGTGGAGCAGCGGGGATTTCGCCCTGACGGAAACGCAGATGACCGACTCGGCCAAAAACGTGGCCGGCCCGTGGCGGTACGAGCGCATCGACGGGCCGGGCCACTGGATGCAGCTGGAGGCACCCGGGCGGGTTAACGCACTGCTGCTCGACTTCCTGCCTCGCTAGCCGCGGTTCTTCACGTCTTCACTCGTCGACGGCGTTCGGCGTTGAGGACCGGCGGCCGTGAACTGCGTGCCCGGCGGGTCGATGGCCCAGTCCGGAGCCTCTCCCCACCTCTCCAGGTAGACGAGTTCGGCCATGGGCCGCCGTCGTACCGGGCCGTGATGGCCGGCCGGTTTCCCAATCGTGATGGTCCCGGCGATGAACGTCCCATCGGGGATGCCAATCAGTTCCCGCAGCTGCCTCTCAACCCCGAAGTGCCAGCCGGTAAAGACGCCGCCGTATCCCAGGGCGCGGGCCGCCAGCAAAAGGTTCTGGCAAGCGGGATAGATCGACGCGCCCTCTGTCGGCGTCGGGTCCCGGTATCTGACCAGGCATGGAAGGATCAGCACGGGCACCCGGTGAAAGTTGTCGACGAAGACCTGCATCGTTCGCGCCATCCGCGCCTTGGGCGAGTGGTCGAACTGACCGGAGCCGGTGTCGTAGCCGTCAGCGTCACGTTTGGCCCGCCAGAACCTCCGGGCGGCGTCGCCAATCAGCGTCTTGGCAGCCTGCGCGTTGGGCCCGTCGGTCAGTACGACGAAGCGGAACGGCTGCCGGTTGGATCCGCTGGGCGCCCGAGTCGCGGCAAAGAGCATGGCGCGCAGCGCCTCCACCGGGACGGGCTCGTCGCGGTAGTACCGAATCGCGCGGGTCGTCGCCAGGCCCTCCAGCAGGCCCACTGTGTCGACAGGAAGAGCGGTGGATCCCAGGTCGGCAACATTCTCGTCATTCCCCATACGCAGGTCAACGTACTGCCCGGGGCGGGATGTTCAGGTCCAGCCAACCTTGGCATCGTCCATGCGCAGGCGCCGTATTGCGATCAGGACGAAGCCGGCCGTGAACAGCACGAGGACGAAGGCGGGTAGGGCCACAGCGCTGGCGGGCCTGGTGTTGAGGATGACGTCACGGGCCGAGCGCATGGCCCAGTACTGCGGTGTTGCCGGCGCGATCGCTCGTGTCCACACGGGCAGTGTGGAGATCGGGACGAGTGCACCACCGAGCGCGCCCATGAGGGTGGCACCGAGGAAGCCGATGGCGTTCAGTTGCTGGCTGGTGCGGAGCACCGCTGTGAGCGCGACCCCGACCGCGACAGAGCAACAGACGTACGTCAACGCCACCGGCAACAACGCCAGCGCCTCGCCATGAAGGTGGAGATGGAAAATCAGGCCACCGACAATCGAGAGAATGCCGACCTGCAGCAGGCCCAGCGCGACCATGGTCGCGGCTTTGCCCGCCACGATGTCCGCGGCACTGGCGGGGCTGGCGCGCAGCCGCGACCACGTCTTCCATCCGTGGTCACGAAAGAA
>JBPYFF010000238.1:0-2516 GCA_051984455.1 Acidimicrobiales bacterium
AAGCGTCGCCGGCGATGTGCAAGACATCACCGCCGTACTCGTAGACTACAGCGACAAGATCGGCGAAGTACCCGTTGAGCCCCGCGGCTAGAATGTCTAGTCCGGCGTGCCCCCTGGCGGCGAAGTGCTCAACGTGTGACGTGAAGCCTTCGATGTCCGTGAGCATCACTGCACCGTGAGCTTCCGACGCTTCCGGAGCCTTCATACTGCCTTTTAGCAGGCGAAGCCTCAGAAGTCGGGGCAGATAGGTCTCCAAGACTCTGCCCCGGCTAGTGTTGCCTTCCGAGCCCTTCGAGTGCACCCCTTCGTACCCCTAGCGCACGACAATACACCCGGGCGCGCTCCATCGGATCAAAAAGACCACATTCCAGGTCGTGCTAGCGTGCCCACCTAGCCGGGCAGCGTTGCACGCCAAACAAGCGTCATCTCTCCGACAAGGGGAAGATAGTGTTGGCGATATGCCGATCCTCCCGGTGGTCTTCGCCGGAGGTAACGAGGGCGCCTGGCGGGTTCGAAGCGTCTCGGCGGTTGTCGGCGTGCCTCTTTCCGCGGTCGAGCGCTTGGCCGTTCTCGAAGGGGCATGGGCCGCTCCCCCAGGCGCTGTCTGGGCACTTCGCGGGGTGGTCGGCCACGAGCGGTACGTCGAGAGGCGAGAGCACGACGAACTCGCTGCCCGTTCACCGCGCCTCGGTCGACCCGAGGCGACGAGGGCGGCGCTGATCCCGATCCGAAAGTCAGAGGCATGGTGGACGCTTCCACAGGACGAGCGGCGGGCGATCTTCGAGGAGCGGTCTCGACACATCGCGACGGGCCTGAAGTGCGTCCCCGCCGTGGCGCGTCGCCTGCACCACAGCCGGGACCTTGGGGAGCCGTTCGATTTCCTCACGTGGTTCGAGTTCGCACCTTCTGACGAGGCTGGGTTCGACGAACTGGTGGCGTTGCTGCGAGCGACGGAGGAGTGGACCTTTGTCGACCGCGAGGTCGATATCCGGTCGGAGCGGTAGGACCACCGACTGGAGTCGACTGGAATGAAGCCGAACGCCAGGCCCAGTCCTGGCATTCGGGCTGGCCTTGATTTCCGGCGACATCCGGGAACACGAGTCAAACTGTTGCCGTGGGGCGTGCGCAAACCAGATACGTGGACGTGAGCGGGGCCGAGGTCGCCTACCAGATCGTGGGACAGGGACCGCCGGATATGATCCAGTCCCTGGCTTCGCACACATTGACCTGCGGTGGGACAACCCGGAGTGGGCGGCATTCCTTGAACGGCTGGCCTCCTTCGGTCGGTTGATTCTCTTCGATCGCCGGGGTACGGGGGCATCCGACGCCATCCCCGATAAGGCCATGCCGACCTGGGAAGAGTGGGCCGACGACCTGCGAGCCGTGCTCGACGCCGCCGGGTCGCAGCGGACGGTAGTGCTGGCCGAGAACGACGGCGGGCCGACCGGACTGCTGTTCACCGCCATGCAGCCCGAACGGGTCAGTGCGTTGATCTTGTCCAACACCAGTGCCCGTCGCCTCAGGGCAGACGATTATCCGATGGGCATCCCGCCACAGGAAGTGGACGAGCTGGTCGAGATGATCAGGGCTGTATGGGGAAACCCCGACGCGGCGGCGGCGCTTTTCCCGAGCCGGGCCAATGACCCCGAGTTCCGGGGGTGGGGGGCAAAGTACATGAGGGCTTTCGCCACTCCCAAGAACGCGGCGGCTCAGATTCGCTACTTCATCGAGAGTCTGGACGCCAGGGATGCGTTGCCCCTTATCCAGGTCCCCACCCTGGTGCTCCACAGCAAGGACAACCTGGATTACTCCATCGAGGAAGGTCGCTACCTGGCCGACCATATCGACGGGGCCAAGTTCGTGGAGCTGCCCGGAGGTGACGATGCCGTCGCCACCTCGGCCGCGGCGATCGAGGAGATCGTCGAGTTCTTGACCGGTGAGCGTCCCGAGGTCGAAGTCGATCGCATCCTCACCACCCTGCTGTTCACCGACATCGTCTCCTCGACCGAGCGGGCAGCTTCAATCGGTGATACGGCGTGGCGCTCACTCCTGGACGCCCATGACCGGACGGTGCGAGACCACCTGCGCCGTTTCCGGGGAAAGGAGATCAACACCACCGGCGACGGCTTCCTGGCCTCCTTCGACGGCCCCGCTCGGGCCATCCGCTGCGCCCTAGCTCTTTCTGAGTCCACAAGACGACTGGGCCTCGACCTCCACCTCGGACTGCATACCGGCGAGTGCGAGGTGAGAGGCGACGACCTGGGGGGCCTGGCCGTCCACATCGCCGCCCGCATCGGGTCCTTGGCAGTACCGGGCGAGGTCCTGGTCTCTAGCACGGTGAAGGACCTGGTCGTCGGATCCCGGATCGACTTCGTGGACCGGGGCGAGCATCAACTCAAAGGTGTGCCCGGGTCCTGGCGGCTCTATCGGGCAGTGCCATGACCGACGCCCCTCAGACCCACTACACCCGTTCAGCCGACGGCACCAATCTCGCCTACCACCTGAGGGGGGTCGGG
>JBPYFF010000239.1:0-2554 GCA_051984455.1 Acidimicrobiales bacterium
AGGGGCGCGCCGGGCGGCAGCTCCGCTCGAGCCGCCAGGTAGTGCGCCCGGACATCGTGGGGCGTCGGCCGGTGGACCACCTCACCCGCTCGCACCGCCGGGATTTGCAGAGAGCGGGCGGCGGTCGAAGGCCGAGTGGCATCGCCGGCGATTTCGTCGGCCCTGGCCCGGCCCTCCTCCAGCAGCCGCCAGGCCCACTTCCGCCCTCCGACCGTCGCCTTTCCGGGTGAGAGCTTGGCGACCGGGCGCTGATGGCCGCCGGGATCGGGCCGGTCGGCGATGGCAACCAGCTTGTAGATGAAGCCGGCCGTCGGAGCCCCGTCGCCGGTCACCAGCGCCGTTCCCACCCCGTAGCCGTCGATGGGAGCGTCGGCCAGGGTGAGCAACGCCCCTCGGTCGAGGTCCCCGCTCACGACGATGCGGGTCGAGGTGGCGCCGAGCTCATCGAGCAAAGCCCGAGCCCGCCGGGCTTCCTTGACCAGGTCGCCGGAGTCGATCCGGACGGCCGCCAACCGAGGGCCGGCGACCTCGACGGCGTTGCGGATCCCCTGCTCGGTGTCGTAGGTGTCGACCAGCAGGGTGGTGTCGGCGCCGTAGGCCTCCACCTGGGCCGCGAACGCGGCCCGCTCGTCCGGATAGGCCAGCACGAAGGCGTGAGCAGCCGTACCCGCAGTCGGCAGCCCGTAGCGGCGGCCGGCCTCGAGGTTGGACGTGCTGGCGAAACCGGCGATCCAGGCCGCCCGGGCGGCGGCGACCGCCGCCTCGTCGTCGGTCCGCCGGGTCCCCATCTCGATCACCGGGCGGCCCCGTGCCGCCATCACAATCTGCTCGGCCGCCGCTCCGATGGCCGAGTCGTGGTTGAGGATGGAGAGGACGAGCGTCTCGAGGATCACCGCCTGGCCAAAGCTGGCCTCGACCGTGAGCACGGGCGACTCCGCCGCGTAGAGCTCTCCTTCGCGATAGGCATACATCTCACCGGCGAATCGGTAATCGGCCAGCCAGTCGACGGCCGCGGGCGAGACGATCTGCCGCCCGACCAGCCACTCGAGCTCGTCCGGGCCGAACACGAACCGATCCAGTGCGTCGAGCAGCCGGCCCAAGCCGCAGAAGACTCCGTTGGGACGCCCGAGCGGGAGGCGCCGGGTGAAGACCTCGAACGTCGCCGGATGCTCGGCCATCCCCGAGCGCAGTCCGGCATCGAGCATCGTCAGCTCGTAGTGGTCAGTGTGCAGCGCCGTCGACGTCGTCAACCTGACGCTCAGATTAGAGAGATTGAAGAACGCCGTCTCCGCCGCTGGGCGGCGCGCAGCCGCTCGGCTCGCAGGGCCTCACTCTCGTGGTCGTCGAGGGGCGCGAGGGAGCCAACGACGGAAGCCAGGATGCGGTCGGCCAGAAGGGGGTTCCGGGCCAGGACGGGGCCGTGCATGTAAGTAGCCCAGATGCGGCCCGCGACCACCCCGTCGGTGCCATCCCCGTTTCCCACTCCGGTCCTCACCACGCCGGTCGGCCGGGCATCAGGGCCCAGCCGGGTCAGGCCGCCATGATTCTCGTAGCCGGTGACGGTGGGCAGCTCGAGACCGGCGTCCGGCTCGACCACGAGCTCTCCAACCGCCCGCCGGCGGCCAAGACGAGTCCGGCAGTCCAGCAAGCCGAGGCCCGCATGCTCGATGCCGTCGGTTCCCGCGAACGAGTTGCCAAGGATCTGCAGCCCGGCGCAGACGGCGAGCACGGCGGCGCCCCGGTCGACCGCTCGGTGCAGCGGGCGACCGGCGCCGAGCTGGCTGGCCGCCAGCACCTGAGGCAGGTCTTCGCCACCCCCGAGGACATAGAGGTCACATGAGTCGGGAACCTCTGCGCCGGCCGTGATGGTAAGGACGTCGGCGTCGTATCCCCGCCAGCGCAGCCGTTCCGCCAGGATGATTGCGTTGCCCGAATCCCCGTACGTCCCGAGCAGGTCCGGGTACACGAGGGCGACCCGGACGGCCGAGACCTCAGCCATGGCCGGCCAGGGCCGAGATGGCCTGGAAGGCGGTGTAATTGGCGACGACGTCGACCCGATTGGCTCCCGCTGACGCGAGCGACGCGATCGCCAGGAGCGGATCGGGCTCATGACGGTGCTCGACCCGGGCGTACTGGAGCCGGACGGCAACGTCCCGGCTGCGCTCGCCCGTCGCCACCACCACCCGGCCCCGGAGCCGCTCAAAAGGCACGTCCCACAACCAGGACGGGTCCTTTCCGTCCGCCACGCGGGCGTTGATGGCGATCACGAGCGGCGCCGGCGGCGGTGACAGCAGGTCGAAGACCTCGAGCCAGCCGGCCGGGTTCTTGGCGAGCAGCAGCCTGGCTCGAGTGTTCTCGCCAACGATGATGGTGCGATAGCGGCCGGCAACCTCGGCCGTGCCGGCCATGGCCGCGATCGCCTCGGACAAAGAGACGCCGAATTGCTGAGCCGCGGCGGCAGCCATGGCCGCGTTGGCCCGGTTGGCCCTTCCGGGCAGTGACAGGCAGAGCGGAATCCTGCCGCCGCCGGGCGGGACCAGGTTGCCGTCCTCGA
>JBPYFF010000240.1:0-3248 GCA_051984455.1 Acidimicrobiales bacterium
AAGATCCTGGGCAGTGAGGGCCATTCACCCGAGCTCCAGGATGTTTTTGGCCCGGAGCCAGGAGCGCCTGGTTCTCTTTTCCCGCCCCATGCTCCGGTCGGAACTGGTGCCGGCGGCGCGAGCGAGCTCGGCCGGGCGCGGCTTTTCCAGCTCGTCGTGACCCTGCTCGACCGGTTGGCGGCGCACGCTCCAGTGGCCCTGGTGCTCGAGGACTTGCACTGGGCCGACAGTTCCACATGCGACCTGATCTCCTATCTGATCGCCAGTACTCGCGGCGAGCGTCTGCTCGTCATCCTCACCTTCCGCGATGAGGAGCTCCGTCCCGCCGGTATGCATCGCGCGCTGCTGGCCGAGCTCGCCCGTGGTGGCGCTGACTGCGTCCATCTACCTCGACTTAATCGTGAGGAGACGGAAGCGCAGATCACGGGGATCCTGGGTATGACCCCTCCGGCGACCCTGGTGGAGCAGGTCTTCTGCCGCTCCGAGGGCAATCCTTTCTTCACCGAGGAGCTCTTCGCGGCGCGAGAACAGGCCGGTGCCCTGCCGGCTGGCCTCCGCGACCTCCTGCTGACACGGGTGCGGGCGCTGGGCGAACGGACCCAAGACGTGCTCGGGTTAATGGCTACGGCGGGCCGGCAGATACCGCATCGCCTCCTGGCCGCCGCCGTCGCCGGACCGGAGCGCGACCTCTTGGCCCTGCTGCGTGAGGCCGTCGATGCCAGGGTCGTTACCGTCGTCCCCGACAGCGAGCTGTATGCATTTCGACACGCCTTGCTGCAGGAGGCGACCTACAGCGACCTGCTCCCCGGCGAGCGGGCCAGGGCCCATCGGGCGTTGGCCGAAGCCCTGGCCGCGAACCCCGAGCTGGCGACCGACCTCGACGCTGGCGCGGCTGCCGAACTGGCTCATCACTGGTATGAGGCGGGCGACTTCAGTCGGGCCCTGACAGCGGCGGTCGATGCCGGTCTGGCAGCCGCGAGCGGGTCAGCCATGGCCGAGGCACATCACCAGTTCGAGAGGGCGATCGAGATTTGGCCGCGTGTACCGGCTCCAGTAATCGAGCTCGGATGGGTCGACCTCCACCAGAACGCGGCTGAGGCCGCCCATCTCGTGGGCGATGACAGCCGGGCGCTGACGCTCCTTGAGGACGCTCTGGCGGCGGTCGACGCTGACGAGGACAGGGTTCGAGCCGGTCTTCTGCACGAGCGTCGGGGCCGGTACCTCAGCACGAGTGGGGCCCACGAGAGTGCCGCTGTTGCCGCGTACGGGAAGGCGCTCCGACTCGTGCCGCCAGAGCCCTCACGCGAACGGGCGCAGGTGCTCGCGTCGTTCGGCCGGGTGCTGATGGCGAGGTGCCGGTATCGAGAGTCGAAGTCCTTCTGTGAGCAGGCGATCTCGATCGCGGGCGCACTCGGCTCCGATCGCGAGCAGCCTGGCGCCCTCGCAACCCTGGGCCTTGACCTCGCGTACGGCGGCGAGATCGACGAGGGTGTCACATGTGAGCGAGGAGCCATGGCCGCGGCGCTGGCGGCCGGTGAACTCGAGGACACCTTTCTGAGTTACGTCTACCTCATTTGTATCTTGCGCACTGGCATGCGACTGGAGGAGGCGGCCCGTGTCGCCATCGAAGGCGCGGAGGCCGCGGCGACGCTGGGATTCTCAAGCGCGGCCAGCTACCTGTTCGGTCATGCCGCGGATGTGTTGTTCCTGGGCGGTCGTTGGACCGACGCGGAGGGCTGTCTTCACCAGGCCGAGGTTGGTCACGGAAACGCCGGCACTCGAGCTCGCTATCACCTCTCGGCCGCGGAGCTGTGCTGCGCTCGGGGCAAGTTGGCCGAGGCGGCCGGACATCTTGCGGAAGCGCAAGCCGCCTGCATCACGGGCACCGACCTCGAGATGGCGGGCTCAGTGTGCGCCGCACTGGCGGAGCTGGCCATATGGCGCGACGAGGCTGAGGAGGCTTGGGCCTACGCTGGTGACGGCCTGACAATGCTCGCAGGAAGCGAAGTGAGCGATCTGCGGGCCAGGTTGACCTGGCTGCGGCTGCGGGCCGACGTCGATCGGGCAGAGCAACCGCGCCGACGCCACGCCATTGCCGCCGGCGACCCGCCCGCGACCGTTGAAGACCCAGTCGATCCTTTCACTCGCCTTACCATGACCCCGCGCGGCACGGCCTACCTGACCCTTTGTCAGGGTGAGCGTGCCCTCCTCCAGGCCGATTCCGGAATCCAGGAGTGGGCGGCGGCAGCGGAGGCGTGGGAACGAGCGGGCTGCTCGTATCTGGCTGCGTACGCCCATTGGCACGCCGGACAAGCTCTTCTCGTCGCTGGAGCTGACCGACGCTGCGTTTCCGAGGAGTTGAAGCACGCCCACGCCGTCGCGTTGAGCCTTGGCGCGGAGCCGTTGCGTGCCAAGATCGAGGCCGTGGCGCGACGGGCTCGGGTCCGCCTGGTCCCGGCGCCAGCCGCTCCAGTCCATGAGCAGTCCGCCTCGGCTGCGCAATGCCACCTCACGCCCCGGGAGCTGGAGGTGCTTGGCCTGGTCGCCCTCGGACGAACCAACCGGGAGATTGCGCGTGCGTTGTTCATGAGCGAAAAGACAGCGGGCGTTCATGTCTCCCACATCCTCGCCAAGCTCGGCGTGGCCTCGAGGAGCGAGGCCACGTCGGTCGCCCACCGGTGTGGCATGGTCGGCGTCGAAGGCTGACGGCGACTGACCAAGCGGACGCGGACGGCCTCGATGACGTCAGTCCAGTTACCGATGCGCAAGCGGAGCCTTGTCTGCCTCACTAGGAGGTCGGTCGCCGCCGGGCACATTCCAACCACGGCCCCCGACGCCTAAGACCCGGGCGGACGAGAGGGACATCCAACCGGCTGACTACATCAAGGACTGGAACGTCCCGGACGATGTGACAAGCCGCATCCGCAAGCACCTGATGGATGCCGACCAGTACCTTGGCCCACCTGTCGATCGAGCGGGCGACCTGGTCCGGGTCTCTGACGACGCCGATGCCGAGCTGCTGATCGCGATCTTTTCCGAACCGGGCGATTCGGGCCGAATCGCCTGCTCCTTAGCCAATGATCTCATTGACAAACGAAAAAATGCTCATTGATATACGGAGAAATGCTCATTGACATACCGAAACCATAGGCCTCAACCTGTGAGGAACTTCAGCGCCCAGCCCTCGGTTTCCGAGCGTGAAGGAGGGGGGTCTCATGTTACAGTTAGGCAGCTACGCCAAGATCATT
>JBPYFF010000241.1:0-2345 GCA_051984455.1 Acidimicrobiales bacterium
CGGGACCCCGAGCACCACTTGCAGAAGCTGGCCGTCTCCCTCGGCCTCCCGGGCCGGGGCGTCGGCATGCTGACCGCGGCTGACGTTCGGGCCCATGCCGACGTCACCGATGGCGGGGTGGAGGTCACGGCCACGGTCGGTCTCGGGCATCCGACTCTGGCGGCCGCGCCCGACGGGGCCGGGCCCGTCAGCCTGGTCGGCACCATCAACCTCATCGCCATGCTGCCCGAACGCCTCTCTGACGCCGCTCTCGTGAACGCCGTCGCCACCGTCACCGAAGCCAAGGCCCAGGCGCTGTCCGACCTGGGCTACCGCGCCACCGGGACGGCCACCGACGCCCTGTGCATCCTCTGCCCGGACGAGGGACGAGGCTCCGCCTTTGGCGGGCCGCGCTCGCTCTGGGGCGCTCGGCTGGCCCGGGCGGTGCATGGAGCGGTGGTGGCGGGAGCGGCGGTGACCGGCGCCTCGCCGTGATCACTCTGGTGCTGGGCGGGGCGCGGAGCGGCAAGTCCGCTGTCGCCGAGCGATTGGCCGTCCGGCTGGCCGAGCCCGTCACCTACGTCGCCACTGCGCTCGCAACCGACCCGGACATGGCCGCTCGCATCGCGTCCCACCGGTCACGCCGGCCGGCGGGGTGGCGCACGGTCGAGGCAGGCGAACGGCTGGTGGAAGAGCTGGCCGCTGTCGATGGCTCCGTGCTGGTCGACGCCCTCGGGACCTGGGTGGCGAGAGCTGCCGCCTTTCGGGTGGACCACGAGGCGTTGTGCCGCGAGTTGCAGCGGCGCCGGTGGGACAGTGTGATCGTGTCGGAGGAAGTCGGGCTCGGGGTTCATCCCTCGACCGAGGCAGGCCGGCAGTTTCGTGACGCCCTAGGGGAAGTCAACCAGGCGGTCGCGAGGGTCGCCGACGATGTGCTGCTCGTCGTCGCCGGGCGGACGTTGCCGCTCGACCGGCCATGAACGGGATGCGGCGGGCGGTGGCCTTTCTCACGCCCGTCGGCGGCGCGGTCGCGCCCGGGCCCGACGCCCTGGCCTGGTTTCCCGTCGTCGGGCTGGCCATCGGCCTGGTCCTGGGCGGCTGGTGGTGGCTGGCGGATCGGGCCTGGCCCGCTCCGATCGTTGCCGCGCTGGTCGTCGGCGCCGATCTGGCTGTGACCGGCTTGTTGCACCTGGACGGTTTGATCGACGCCGCCGACGGTCTCCTGCCCCACCTTGATCGCCCCCGGCGGCTCGAGGTCATGGCCTCGCCCGAGATCGGGGCCTTTGGAGTCACGGTCGCGGGCGTGGTCCTCCTGGCCCGGTGGGCGGGCGTGGCGTCCCTTCGACCGGCGCCGCTTTTGCTGGCCGGACTGTGGTGCGAGTCGAGGACGACGATGGCGGTGGTCGCCCGGACCCAGCCCTATGCCCGGGTCGAAGGCGGCCTGGCGTCCGCCTTCCTCGGGGGCCGGGTGGACGTGGTTCCCCTCATCCTGGGCGGGGTGGTTTCCGTCGTGCTGGCGGGAGTCTGGAAGTTCCCCGCCGGAGTGGTGGCTGCTCTTGCCGGTGCGATTGGAGCGGCCGGTGTGGTGGCCTTGTCCCGGCGCCGGTTGGGCGGCTTCACCGGCGACGTCCTGGGAGCGGCCGGCGTCATCGGCGAGACCGCCGGCCTCCTCGTCGCGGCGGCCAAGTGGTGAAGGTCCGGATCCGGCTGGATCGCGGGCCGGTCGCCAACTCGACCGGTGCCGCCCTCGGCGTCCTCGCCGACCTCCTGCTCGGCGAGGCCGGCCTGCAGCCCCATCCGGTGGCGGTGTTCGGTCGGGTCATGCGAGCGCTCGAAGGCGTCATCTACCGCGACAGCCGCGCTCGGGGAGTGCTGCAGGCTGCCGCCGGCACCACGCTCGGTGCCGCCGCCGGCTGGACGGTCAGGTCGACCACGGCTTCCACCTATATCGGCGTCGCCGGGCGCGGCCTGCGGCTGGCAGCGGGCGAAGTGGCCATCGCCCTGGAGGCGGGGGATCTCCCGGGGGCGCGAGCCCGGCTGCCCGCGCTCGTGGGGCGGGAGCCCACCGGCCTCGATGAGCAGGAAATCGCCCGGGCCGTCGTGGAGTCGGTGGCGGAGAACACCGTGGACGCCATGGTCGCTCCCGCCATGTGGGCAGCCATCGCCGGTGCCCCCGGGGTGTTGGGCTACCGAGCGATCAACACCCTGGACGCCATGATCGGTCACCGCAGCGCCCGCTACCGCCACTACGGCTGGGCCAGCGCCCGCCTGGACGACGTCGCCGGCTGGCTTCCGGCCCGGTTGACCGCGGTCCTGGTCGCGTTCGTCCGGCCCCGATCGGCCGTGCAGGTCTGGCGCAGCGTTCG
>JBPYFF010000242.1:0-6759 GCA_051984455.1 Acidimicrobiales bacterium
CGGAGCGGCGTTCGAGGACGGAGATGATCATGATGTTGGCGACGCCGACGGCGCCGACCAAGAGCGCCACGGCGCCTAGGCCGAGGAACAGGCCGTTGAGGGCACTCTTGGCGTCGGCTTGGGCGACCAGGGCGGAGGAGGGTCGGCTGCCGTTGACCTGGTTGGGGTTCTCTGGGTTGGCGGTGGCGGCGAGGAGGTTGTCGACGGCGCTCACGCGGTCGGTTTGGGCGCGGAGGTAGACGGTGGAGGGGTGTCCGTCGAAGGGGAGGTACTTCTCGGCGGCGGGGTAGCCGACCAGGACGGAGGAGTCGATGGCAGAGGCGAGCACGGCCGGTTTGAGGATGCCGGCCACGTAGAACCATTGGCCGCCGACCCAGATACGTTCGCCAGGGTAGACGCGGTCGATCCCGAGCCGTTGCGCGGCAGCCGCGCCCAGCACGGCGACGGGTTCTTGGGCGGTGGCCGCGTTGAGGTAGTGCCCTTGGGCGACCATGGTCGCGACCACTGGCAGGAGGTCGAGAGAGGCAGCTTGGACGGTCAAGGCGTTGGTGCCGACCGAGGGGATGTAGGGGTTGCGGTAGGCGTTGGCGCCGCTGACCGTCCCCGTCGTTTGCACCTGCTGCACACCTGGGATCCGGCCGATCATGGCTGCGGCCGTGGTGGGCAGTTCGGCGGGGGTCCCGAAGAGGGTCTGGCCGTTGCTGACGGTGAGCAGGTTGGTGCCGAGCTTGTTGATTTCGTTGAGCAAGCCGGCCTGGGAGGAGGCGGACAGGCCGAGAACGGCGACGATGGCGGCTACGCCGATGGCGATACCGAGAGCCGACAGCCCGGCCCGTAACTTCCGTGTGCGAAGTCCGATGGTGGAAAGCCGGGCCAGGTCGGACAGTTGGAGCCGCCTCCGGGCCAGGGTTGGTGTGGCGATCATGACGGCTCATTCACGGGCCCGCCGGACGCAGTCTGCGGTGCGTGGATGGGGGATTGAGTGAGCGGAGCGAGAAGGCGGCGGCGGGGATCGGTTCCGAGGGCCAGGCCGGTGTCGGCGACGATATGTCCGTCGAGGATCTCGACCTTGCGAGGCATGCGCTCGGCGATGGTGTGGTCGTGGGTAATGACCACGATGGTCGAGCCGGCCTGGTGAAGCTGTTCGATCAGGCCCAGGATGGACTGGCCGGTGGCCTGGTCGAGGTTGCCGGTCGGTTCGTCGGCCAGGACGATGGTGGGCTGGCCGACCAGAGCCCGGGCGATGGCGACCCGTTGGCGTTGCCCGCCAGAGAGCTGGGTGGGACGGGCGTGAGGACGTTGGGCCAGGCCGACCAGATCTAGGGCGTCGATCGCGCGTTGGCGGCGTTGCTTAAGGGGGATGCCGGCGTAGAGGAGCCCGTCGGCCACGTTGTCCACCACTGCCGCGTGTTCGGCCAGGAAGAACTGTTGGAAGATGAACCCGATCCGGGTGGCTCGTAGGTAGGCGAGGTCGTCGTCGGCCATCGTGGCGACGTCGACCCCGGCGATTCGTACGTGGCCGCTGGTGGGCCGGTCGAGGGTCCCCATCAGTTGCAGCAGGGTGGTCTTGCCTGACCCCGAAGGGCCGACGATCCCGACCAGCTCCCCCTCGCCGACGGTGAGGTTCACGCCACCCAGGGCCTGAACGGGTGGCTCGCCGGGATAGCTCTTGGCCACATTGTCGACGTCGAGTACCGGAACCTGTACCGCGTCAGCGCCGGAGGTGTTGCCGGCTGCGACCGATGGGAGGTCGGGCGGGTGCGGCGGGGTCGAGGTCATGTGGTCGGAACCACCACTTCTTGGCCGGCGACCAGCTCCGATCGGGTGACCTGTACTAGCCCGTCGGCGTCGTCGAACAGTCCGAGCGAGACCCCAACGAGATGGTGGGTCCCCCCTGGGTCGACGACCTCGACGGCGTAGCTACCGCCGGATTGGGCCAGCAGCGCGGTGACTGGCACCACTAGGGCGCTGGGCACGCTGGCGGTGGCGATGGTGACCTGTACAGGGGCCTGATCCCAGGTGCCCGTGGCGGTCGGGTCGGAGGGCGTGACGTCCACGGTGATGGTCGGTGTCGTGCTGCTCCCCGAACTGCCTGACGAGCAGCTGTCCGTTCCCGGGGCAGCGGAGCTGGAACTCGACCCGCCGGACCCGGAGCTCGACCCGCCGGACCCGGAGCCCGATGGGCAGGTGGCCACCGTCCCCACCGAGGAGACGACCCCTGGGGTGGTCTGGTTGTTCGGCAGGGTGATGATCACCTTGTCCCCGACCGCCACGTCGGTCTGCTGCGAGGCGTCCAACGCCACCTGCACCTGGCGGGTGGTCGAGCTGCCCTGCATCACCGTCTGGCCGGTCTGGGTGCTGCCCCCGAGCTGGGTTGAGAGGGTCGTGACCCGCACGGCGGTGGGTTCGAACACCCCTTGGCCAAGGCTCAGCGTGCCGTTCTGGGTTACCCCCAGGGCGGCTTGGAGCTTTTCCACGGCGGTGGTGGTGGCCGACCCGAAGTAGGAGGAAGTGGGGGTGAGCTGAGCCGAGGTGGCGTAGCCGAGCGCGACTAGATCAGCGTTGAGCTCGACCACGTCGGCGCCGGTCGCCCCGGCCGACAGGCTCCGATAGGCGGGTGTCCAGCCGTACAGCAATACCACTGGGCTGTCGTCCACCCGGTAGAGCACCTGACCCTGAGAGATCACCTGGCCGATCAGGGGCAGCTTGGTGTATGTCCCCTGGGCCTGGTTGATCACGGAGTAAGGCGAACCGTCCGGTCCGGCCCGATAGGCCAGAGTCCCATCCAGGGAGACCATGGCCGAGAGAGTCCTCGTTTCCACCTTGACGGTGTTCACCGGCGGCTCCTGTGCGGCCGAACTCGTTTGATTCGCACTGGACATGACGACCGCGGCGCCGGTGGCGGCTACGGCAGCCAGGACGGCCGCTCCGGCCAGCACACACGTCTTCCGCGTCACTGGCCCCGCACCCCCAGTGCGCTTAAGTAGATAGCGGTGCACATGTCCGCCGCGGCCTGGATCCCCGCAATCCTTCGAGCACCCCTCGCTGTGGCGGCTGGGATTCGACTCGCGTCGATGAGGGGTCCATCTGTGGTGGGGTCCGGGAAGTCCTTCACGCTGTCGTCGCGCATGCACTGCGCGAACTGCACCGCCTCCTCGAGATTGGTGGCCGTGTTGTTGGCGTCACTGCTGCCGGTGCCGGCGGAGAGCTCGAGCCTGCGAGCCGGGTGGCAGCTATCTCCGCCCTGCTCAAGGTGGGACGTCGCCTCCTGCGCGCCCTTAGAGGAGGCGACGAGCTGCTCAGCCTCTGGTCTGCGGTTGCCGGTCACCCGCCAAGGCCCCCGACGGAAGGCCTCTGGTCCCTGCAGGCGTCCATCGCCTGCTGCAGCCGCGGCGAGCTCGACCCGACGCCGGAGTCGTGCACTTCGCTGCCCGAGAACGTCGGGTCAGGGAAGTCCGGCAGACCGTGGGCGCGGATGCACTCGGCCCAGTTCAACCACGCCTGCTGTTGGGCGGGAGAAAGCTGGTGGCCGGTGGAGTTCCACGGCGACGGCAGGGCCTTGCAGGCCTGCAGCGCCCCTTGGAACGCGGCCGAGTTCGGGTCAATTCCCGCGGTCCTGTATCCATAGCCCCCGCTGGGGGTCTGCACCGGGTCGGGGAAGTTGGGAACGCCGTGGCTGCGTATGCACTGGGAGTAGGCCACAGCTTCTGCGAGCGCCGTCGCCCCCGACGAACGTGATCCTCCCGCCGGGGTGGCGGTCGACTGCGAGCCGGCGGTAGGGACCGTCGATCCGCCCGAGCAGCCCGCGACGGTGACTCCCAAGGCCACGGCCGCGGCCGCCCACAGGTGCGATAGGTGCATGCGTCCTCCTTGCGACACGACCCGGCCCTCAGGCGGTCGTTTCCGAAGGACTGTTACTTGCTGGTTGTGCTGGTTCGCTGTCGGTCACGCCCCCAAGTCAGCGCAGCGCGGTGTTGCCAGCACGTATGTGTTTTTCGATACGCCGACGATATGCGCCGACGCCTAGCATCACCTGAGTGTGCGCGTGTTGATCGTCGAGGACGAGCCCTTCATGGCAGAAGCCATCCGCGACGGCCTACGCCTAGAAGCGATCGCCGCCGACACCGCCGGTGACGGCGACACCGCTCTACAGCTGTTGAGCGTCAACGCCTACGACATCGCCGTCCTCGACCGCGACATCCCCGGACCCTCCGGCGACGAGATCGCCAGATGGATCGTCGCCTCGGGCAGCGGTATGCCGATCCTTATGCTCACCGCGGCCGACCGGCTTGACGACAAGGCCTCCGGGTTCGAGCTCGGTGCCGACGACTACCTCACCAAGCCGTTCGAACTGCGCGAGCTCGTGCTTCGTCTCAGGGCGCTGGACCGCAGGCGCCCCCAGAGCAGGCCGCCGGTACGAGAGATCGCAGGCCTGCGTGTGGATCCGTTCCGCCGCGAGGTCTACCGCGACGGCCGCTACGTCGCGCTCACCCGTAAGCAGTTCGCCGTGCTCGAGGTGCTCGTCGCGGCCGAAGGCGGTGTCGTCAGCGCCGAAGAACTCTTGGAGCGGGCGTGGGACGAGAACGCAGATCCGTTTACCAATGCCGTGCGCATCACCGTCTCGGCCCTGCGCAAGCGCCTCGGCGAACCCTGGATCATCGCTACCGTGGCCGGCGTCGGATACCGCGTCATCACACACCCAGACACCGGCCGTGAGGGAGGAGACCGTGGATAGAGACCGGCTGCAGAGTCCCCCTCAGACTCACCCTCCACGGGCTCGACCGTATCTGAGGTGGTTGCGCCTCTCGTTTGCCAGGCTCGCGCCACGTCGGATGCTCCACCTGCCCTCGCTGACCGTGCGTCTGCGCCTGACCCTGCTCTACAGCGGCCTATTCCTCATCTCGGGATTGGCCCTACTCGCGACAACATACCTACTCTTCCGCAGCTCCACGGGGGTAGACCTGATCGTCCCGGGCGGCCCGAGTGCGACCCCGGACGTTGTCCGCCAGGTGGAGCAAATGTACGCCGCGGCCGTTCGACGCCACACCCATGGTCTCCACCAGGGGCTCATCCAGTCCGGGATCGCGCTGGCGATCATGACCGCGGTCTCGATCGCGCTCGGGTGGCTGGTCGCGGGCCGGGTCCTACGCCCGCTGCGCACGATGACGGCGACTACGCGGCAGATCTCCGAGCGCAACCTGAACGAGCGCCTCGCGCTCTCGGGGCCTCGAGACGAGCTGAAGGACCTCGCTGACACCGTCGACGGCCTCCTTGCGCGGCTCGAAACGCACGTCGCCGAACAGCAGAGATTCGCCGCCAACGCCTCCCACGAGCTACGCACCCCGCTAGCGATCACCCAGACCCTTCTCGACGTCGCCCGCAACGATCCGAGCCGCGAGAACGGCGAACTCGTCGACCGCCTCCACCACCTCAATACCCGAGCTATCGACCTCACTGAAGCTTTGCTCCTGCTCAGCCGCGCCGGCCAGAAATCCTTCACCCCGGAATACCTCGACTTATCCCTCATAGCCGAAGAAGCCAGCGAAACGCTCCTCCCCCTCGCAGAAAAGCATGGCGTCACCATCGAGACCTCCGGCGAGATGACCCCCACCATCGGCTCAGAGACGCTCCTGCTCCAGTTGACGACGAACCTCGTGCACAACGCCATCGTCCACAACCTGCCTCAACACGGCGCCGTATGGATCAGAACCAGCGTTCATCCCAAGTATGTGGTGCTCACGGTTGAGAACACCGGGGAGAACCTTGCCCCGCAGCTGGTTTCCATGCTCGCGGAGCCCTTTCAGCGTGGCACGGAACGCATACACACCGACCACGCAGGTGTGGGCCTCGGCCTGGCAATCGTAAATAGCGTCGCACGAGCACACGACGGAACTCTCACCCTCACCCCCCGGTCCGCTGGCGGGCTTCGCGTCACAGTGCAACTCCCCGCCGCGCCATCACACGCTGGCAGATGACGAACTGAGCAATTGCCGCACGCCCCGGAGCGGAATAGTCAAGGCGTGCGGACCGGCAGCGCATGTGGCGTAAATGCCACAGCCTGCTGATTCGTAGGTTCTTCGACCCAGAACGCCGTTCTCGAACTTCACGCCGGGCCCGCAACCAAATGGGGAGTGTCGTATACCACGCGCCATATCCAAGTGGGGCATGCCTTCAGTGTGCCGAACGAGGACCCCCCGATGGGGTCAGCCGCCGGCCACGAAGGCCACCACCACGTAGGCGGCGTGGCGGTCGAAGTTCTGCCTTCGACGGTCGTAGACGGTGGTGGTCCTGGGGTCGGCGTGTCGGGCTGCCAGTTGGACCTCACGAAGAGGGACACCGGCGTCGAGGGCGGCCATGATGAACCCGGCCCGAAGCATGTGGGGATGGACGGCACCAAGGCCGGCCCGCTTGCCAATCGAGCGCACCCAGCGGTGGGCGGTGCGCCGATCGAGACGATGGCCGTCGTGGCGGCGCAGGATCGGTCCCGCGCTGCGTTCGCCGATGGCCAGGTCGATCGTGCGGGCGGTTCTTGGGACCACCGGGATCAGGGCTGGCTTGTTGCCCTTGCCGACGATGCGCAGGGTGCGATGTCCTCGCTCGAAACCGAGGTCCTCGACGTTGGTGACGCACGTCTCGCTGACCCGCAGCCCGTTGAGACCGAGCAGCATAGCCAGCGCCGCGTGCGGGGCGTCGAGCCGTTCGGCGCTGAACAAGAACGCGCCGAGCTGGCCCCGGTCGAGGCCACGGCCTTCGCTCGGT
>JBPYFF010000243.1:0-14362 GCA_051984455.1 Acidimicrobiales bacterium
CTTCGAGCTCGCCTGGCACGATGTCGTAGGTTCGATGTGAATAGACGGGAGCCACGACTTCAGGCCGGCCCGCCTTGATATCGGCGAGGAAGCGGACCAGCCTGCCCTGGTCGTAGCTTTCCGGAAAACCCTTCCTGGCAACCAGGCCCCGAGCCTCCAGGGTCGCGTTCGGGTACAAGAAGCCATCGGTCGTCACCACGTCGACACGGCGGTGCTCCGGCGAGCGGGACAAGAGAAGTCGCAGGACACGGGCGGTCGTGCTCTTCCCTGACGCGACGCCGCCCGCGACACCGATCACGTACGGGACGGGCGCATCCGATTCGAGCCCGAGGAAATCCGATGTCGAGCGGTGAAGGGCCCGGGCGCTGGCGATGTACAGGTTGACCAGCCGGGACAGAGGGACGTAAACCTCGCTCACCTCGGAAAGCGATATGTGCACGTCCGCAGCTCGCAACGCCTCGGCATCGGCTTCTGTCAACTGCAGCGGGGTCGAGGGAACCAGCTGGCTCCACTCCTCGCGCGTGAAAGTGACGAATCGCGCCAGCATCAGCAAGCCCCCGCCAGCCAGCCGCGCACGGCCGCACGGTAGCGATCGGCGTCCACCCGCATGGCAATCTGCCAGGCCGCGCCGGCGTCTCCTGCGACGTCCCTGACGGTCGACCGCCGGTCGACAACGGTCGCCCCCCACGCGGCGGAGCCACCGGTGTCGATATGAAGCGGCGCGGTGAGCCACTCGCACAGCGACGGATCGATGACGCACCAGGTGGCGAGCAGGTCGTGGGCGGGCCAGAGCCCCTCCCGGCCAGTCTCGAGCCTGCCCGTCGGCCAGATGGCCTTCCATACTCGAAACAGCACTTCCGCTCCGGCGAGCCGGGAATTCTCGAGCGCCGCCAGCTCATCCGTCGTGAGCGGCGACCGCAACGTGACATCCAGAGGAACCAGGCAGGGGCGCCGGCCTGACGCCAGTGCGCCAGGAGCACCAAAGGCGGTCACCACTTTCTCTGCCGCCAGCGGGTCGTGGCCAATGTTCGCTTCGGCCGCGGCGGTGCAGTTCCCCCCGACCCGCACCGCACCTCCCATGACGACCAGGTGGTGGAGCCACCCCGGCAGACCCGGGTCGATATCGAGGGCGGCTGCGACGGTTGTCAAAGGAGCGAGCGCGACGAGCGTCAGCTCGCCCGGCGACGCCCGGGCCAGCCGGATCAATGCGGCCGCAGCCGCCTCGACCTGCTCCCGCCCCGGCGCACTGCTCCGTGGATCCTCGATCCCCGCGTCACCCAGCCCGTCCCTGCCCATGATGGCCTCGGGTTCGCACGCCACCGGGGCGGGACCGCTCGGTCCCTCGCAGCCGGGATGGACGGGAACCGCCTCTCGCCCGGCCGCCTCCAGCATGACGAGGGTGTTGCGGACGGCCTGGTCTCGGGCGCAGTTGCCCCAGGTCGCCAGCGCCGCCACCAACTCGAGCGAGGACGCAGTCGCCGCCAGGAGCAAGGCGCCGGCGTCATCGGTGCCGGTGTCGACGTCGAGGACGACCGGGACCCGTTCCATCCGGCTGTGTCTACCGCAGCGTGGTACGAACGCGCTATGCAGATCGAGGTTGTCATCGAGATCCCGAAGGGGACTCGCAACAAGTACGAAGCCGATCACCAGACGGGCGCCATGTGGCTCGACCGCATGCTGTTCACGTCCACCCGGTACCCCGAGGACTACGGCTATGTCCCCCTCACGCTCGCCGAAGACGGTGACCCGCTGGACGCGCTGGTGTTGCTGGAGGAACCGACGTTTCCCGGCTGCCACATCCACGCCCGGCCGGTCGGGGTGTTCATCATGCGCGACGAGGCCGGCCAGGACGCCAAGGTGCTGTGCGTGCCGGCGACCGACCCCCGGGTCGACAACGTCAAGGACCTGAAGGACGTGCCCGACTACGAGCTCAACGAGATCGCCCACTTCTTCGCCATCTACAAGGCGCTCGAGCCGGGCAAGGACACCGAGGTGCACGGCTGGCAGGAACGGGCGGCCGCCGAGGACGTGATCGAATCCGCCCGCCGACGGTTTCAGGATGGGTGAGCATGCGCTCCTACCGTGTCCGGGCAATCAACACCGCGACGTCGTCCGCGAACAAGATGCACGACGACACCGTGGCGAAGCAGTACGGCTTTGCCGGCGGCCTTGTACCGGGGGTCGATGTCTGGGCCTACCTCTCACATGTGCCGGCCGAGGCGTGGGGCCGGGACTGGCTCGTCGAAGGGGGCCTTGACGCTCGCTTTGCCGCGCCCATCTACGACGGCGAGGAGGTGACCATCGAAGCAAGCGAAGCGGCCGAAGCAACCCAAGGGACCGAAGCAACGCTGGAATTGATCGCCCGCAACCCGGCCGGCAAGGCCTGTGCCGCCGGTCGTGCCTATCGCCGCGTTCTCGGGCCCCCTCCCGACCTCGCCGCCTATCCGGCCGCGCCCCTTCCCGAACCGCCTCCTCCCCCGGCCGGCCCCGACTACTTCCAGCACCACGCCGTTCTCGGCACCAGCGAGGCAACGTGGCGGGCCGGCTCGGGCTATCTCGACTCGGTGAACGAGCAGCTCCCCCTTTTCCGCGACAGCGGCCTGTCCCCGCCCGGGTGGCTGCTGCGACGGGCCAATGACGTCCTCGTCCACAACGTCACCCTCGGGCCGTGGATCCACGTCGAGAGCCGGGTCCGCCACCTGGGCGCGGTGGCCGATGGCCAGGTCGTCTCGACCCGGGCCAACGTGGCGAATCACTATGAACGCAAGGGCCACCGGTTCGTCGATCTCGACGTGTTGATGCTGGTCGAAAACCGGCCCGTCCTCACCGGTCGTCACGTGGCGATCTACCAGCCCCGCCGCGCTTAGTGGACAGGGGAAAGCGCAAGCCCACCCTTGCCGGACTCGCACTCGGCGCCACAGCCGGCGCCGTCGCCGGAGCAGTGGCCGGCGCCGCCGCCCGCCGGACGGCCACCCGCCGGACGGCCACCCCCCCGACCGGTCGGGCGGCCCGCAGTGCCGAGCTGGCGCGGGTTGCATCCCGGGCCGGCCGGTCCTATGCCACCGCATCCGCTCGCCAGGTGTTCGCCTCTGCCGGGCGTAAGGAACAACTTCGTTCGGAACGTCAGCTGAGGACGGCAGCGGAAGTGGTTGAGGCGCTCGGCTCGATGAAGGGCGCGCTGATGAAGCTCGGTCAGATGGCGAGCTACCTCGACACCGGCTTGCCCGAACCGATGCGCCAGGCACTGGCCACCCTGCGGCAAGACGCTCCGCCGATGAGCCCCGACCTCGCTGCGGGCGTGGTCAAAGAGGAGCTTGGCGGGCCACCGGACACCGTCTTCGCCGAGTGGGATCCGCAGCCGATTGCGGCCGCGTCCATCGGCCAGGTACATCGGGCTATCACCCGGGATGGCCTGCCGGTGGCGGTGAAGGTCCAGTATCCCGGCGTCGATCGGGCCATAAAAGCCGACCTCGACAACACCGCGGTCCTGGTGCAGATCGTGCGCATGGCCTTCCCCGGCCTGGACGCCGAAGCGCTGGTCGGCGAGCTCCGGGCCAGGTTGACAGAAGAACTTGACTATCGACTGGAGGCGACCAACCAGCAGAAGTTCGCCGACTTCTTCAGCGGTCACCCCTTTATCCACGTCCCGTCCGTGCGGGCCGACCTGTCGTCTGGCCGGGTGCTCACCAACGAACTGGTAACCGGCGCCAGGTATGACGAAATCCTGGACTGGCCGCAGCATCAGCGTGATCTCGCCGGGGAAGCCATCTTCCGATTTGTGTTCGGCTGCCTCTATCGAATGCAGGCATTCAACGGAGACCCTCATCCCGGCAACTATCTCTTTCATGGTGACGGTCGAGTCACCTTCCTGGATTTTGGACTCGTCAAGTGGTTTCAGGCCGGCGATGTGGAACGACTGGCCGAGATGATCAAGGCTCTTGTACTGCGGCGAGACACGCACGGCTTTCGACAGGCGGCGGAAGCGGCGGGTTTCCTGCGGCCCAATGCGCCGGTGACCGACGAGGAGGTGGCCGACTACTTCGGTCACTATTACCAGCTCGTGCTGGGCGAGGGCCCGGTGACCCTCTCTGCTGAATACGCGTCAGAGACGGTAAGGCGGTTTTTCGATATCTCGAATGAGGTGGTAAAGCACGCCAATGTTCCACCGCCTTTTGTGATCCTCCAGCGGATCAACCTTGGTATGTACGCTGTGTTGGCCGGCTTGGGAGCGACGGCGAACTGGCGCCGCATCGCCGAGGAGATCTGGCCTTTCGTCAACGCCGGCCCGTCCACACCCCTCGGTCAGCGTGAGGCCGAGTGGCGGGTAGCATCGGAGAGGCCGAAAGGGGGTGCTGTATGACCGTTGATCGGTTGAGCCCGCTTGATGCCTCTTTCCTCCACATGGAGGACGGCGTCAGCCACATGCACATCGCCTCTGTCGCCATTTTCGAGGGACCCGAGCCGCCGTTCGGCGACGTTGTGGCGGCGATCAGGGGAAAATTGCCGCTCGTTCCCCGCTATCGCCAGATGGTCCGGTTCGTACCTTTCGATCTCGGGCGACCGGTCTGGGTGGGCGACCCGAATTTCAATATCCAGTACCACTTGCGGCACACCGCCCTGCCTGCCCCTGGCGGTGAGGTCGAGTTGCGCCGGCTGGTCGGGCGGGTCATGGCTCAGCAGCTCGATCGGACCAAGCCACTCTGGGAGATCTGGGTCGTGCAGGGACTCGACCGGGGCCAGTGGGGCGTGCTCGCCAAGACCCACCACGCCATGGTCGACGGCGTGTCCGGCACGGATCTGCTGTCGGTCATCATGGACACCTCACCGGAGCCGTCTATGCCGGTTGCCGACGACTGGTGGCCCCCACCGCCGCCGTCGCGCATGGAGCTCGCCGCTCAGGCGATGCTGGACCTGGCGCGTAGCCCCTACGAGCAGTTCCGTGCCTTGCGGGCCAGCACCCGCATTCCCCGCCAGGCGTTCGTCGAGGTCGTCGAGGTCGCCCGGGGCCTGTCCGCCCTGGCCGGGCTGGTCCGGCCGACGCCGCTGTCCAGCCTCAACGGGCCCATCGGGCCGCATCGTCGGTATGCGTGGGCCCAGAGCTCGGTCGATGACATCAAGATGGTTCGCAAGGCGTTTGGCGGTACGTTCAACGACGTGGTGCTGGCCTGCATCACCAGGGGCTTCCGGGACCTGCTCCTCTCCCGGGACGAGCCGGTCGACCGGGTCATCCGCACCCTTGTGCCGGTCTCTGTCCGGCCGAGGGATGTGAGCGGCAAGGCCGTCGGCGACGGGACACTCGCCAACCGGGTCTCCGCCATGTTCGCCGAGCTGCCGGTGGGGCTCGAGGACCCCGCGGCGCGGCTTCACGCCGTCTCGGCGCAGATGGCCGGCCTCAAGGAATCCAGGCAGGCGGTTGCGGGAGAAGCGCTGACCTCGCTCTCGGGGTTTGCGCCACCGATGCTGTTGTCCCTCGGCACCCGGGTGACCGCCCGCTTCGGCCAGCGCAACGTCAACACCGTCACCACCAACGTGCCGGGTCCGCAACTGCCGCTGTATCTGGTCGGCCGTCGCATGCTGAAGGCCTTTCCCTATGTCCCGCTGGCCAGCCAGGTGCGGATCGGCGTTGCCATCTTCTCCTACAACGGACAGGTCAACTTCGGCGTGACGGGGGACTACGACACGGCGCCCGACATCGAAGTGCTCTGCCACGGCATCGAGGAAGGAATGGCCGAGCTGCTGGCGGCCGCCTGATCCGCGAAAGCAGTCAGTAGCCGAGATCGGGGTCCACGGCGCCGATCAGCGGTTCCCCTCCGACGAACCGCCTGACGTTCTCGCGGATGCGCCCCGTGAGCAGCGGCTCCGCCATCTCCGCCGTGTTGGCGGTATGCGGCGTGATGAGGCAGTTGGGAAGACCCCACAGCGGGTGGTCGGACGGGAGCGGCTCAGGGTCGGTCACGTCCAGTCCGGCCCCGCCGATGACCCGTCGCCTGAGGGCGTCGACCAGCTCATCGGTAACGACGTGGCCGCCGCGGGCAACGTTGACCAGCCAGGCGTGGCTGCCCATCGCGGCCAGCTGCCGCTGGCCAAAGAAGCCCTGCGTCTCGGGCGTCAGGGCCAGGGCCAGGAACACCGCGTCGGCATCAGCCAGAACCTCATCCCGTTGATCCCAGCCCACGACCCGCGTCACTCCAGGCATCGCGGCCGGTCGCTTTCGCACCACCGTGATCCGGCAGCGAAACGGCCCAAGCAGACCGACCAGCTCGTCGGTGATCCCGCCACCACCAAAGATGGTGACCGCTCCATCGACCAGGCAGGTGCCGCGCTGGGCCGTCCAGCTCCTGGCCTGGGCGTACGTCTTCAGGCCGCGAAGTCCTGCCAGCGCCAGGGCCAGTGCATGCTCGGCGACGGGACGGGCGTAGATGCCCTTGCCCGAGGTCCACAGATGGTCGTGATCGAACACGCTGGCCGCTGCGAACGGCTCGACACCCGCCCACGGCAACTGAATCCAGCGGATCCCGGGATTCTCCTTCAACACCGTGACCAGATGGTCGGGAGGATGGTCTGGCTCGAACCCGGTGGCCGTCCATACCAGCGCGTCTGCTCCAGACGGTGGGGCCAGGACCGCCCCGCCCGAGCGCACCGCCTCCGCCACCCAGGGCCGCAAACCGGCCGGAAGGACGGCGATACGAGGAACGGCCGGCACCGTTGTCACCGTTGGTAGCTGTAAAAGCCGCGGCCCGTCTTGCGGCCGAGCAAGCCGGCCTCAACCATGCGGCTGAGCAATGGCGGGGGCGCATACAGAGGTTCCTTGAACTCCTCGTAGAGAGACTGAGCCACGGCCATGGTGGTGTCCAGTCCGATCAGGTCGGCCAGGGCGAGCGGGCCCATCGGATGGGCGCAGCCCTCGACCATCCCCGCATCGATGTCGTCCTCCGTCGCGAAGCCCGACTCAAGCATCCGTATCGCCGACAACAGGTAGGGAATGAGCAAGGCGTTCACGATGAAGCCGGCCCGGTCCTTTGACCGAATCACGTGCTTGCCCAGCTGCTCATTGACGAACGTCTCCGCGTTGGCTGCCGTCCCGGGCCCGGTCAACAGCGACGTGACCACCTCGACCAGCTTCAGCACCGGGACGGGATTGAAGAAATGTATGCCGATCACCAACTGCGGCCGCCGCGTCGCCATGGCCAGCTTCATGATCGGGATGGACGAGGTGTTCGAGGCCAGGATGGCATCGGGCTCGGACACCACCCGGTCGAGCCGGTCGAATGTCGCCAGCTTCTCCGACTCGGACTCGGTGATTGCCTCGATCACCACCTGCCTGTCGGCCAGGTCGTCGTAATCGGTCGTGAAGCTGATCCGGCTGAGGGCGGCGTCCTGCTGCTCCGTCGACAGCTTGCCGGCTCGAACTGCTCGCGCGAGGGACGATTCGATGCGCTTGCGCCCTCCCGCCAGGGCATCATCGTTCACCTCGACCACAATGACGTCGAGTTGAGCCCGGGCCGACACCTCCGCGATGCCCGACCCCATCAATCCGCAGCCGACAACTCCAACCCGATGAATGCGCGCGCTCACGGCTCGCACCATACCTGCGCCGGAGTCTGCCGCCGCCACCAGACGCCGGGTCACACCACCCGGCGGTACCTGCGGGTGGCAAAGGGCATGAACACGGCCAGGATGCCGACAATCCACGCCAGCGCATAGAGGACGTACCTCGTTGTCGGGCCGCCCAGGATCAGGGCTCGCATGGCGTTGGCGGTACAGGTGATGGGGTTGATGCGGGCAAACGCCTGGAGCCAGCCGGGCAGGGTGTGGATGGGGACGAACACCGAGCTGGCGAAGACCAGTGGGAACACCCACAGAAACCCGGCCGTTTGGGCCGACTCGACGTCGTGGACCGTCAGGCCGATGGTGGCCGAGATCCACGAGAACGCAAAACCGAATGCCACCACCAGCAGGAGCGCAGCCAGTGAAGCGATCAGGTTGGTGTGAAATCGGAAACCCACCAGCATGCCGACGATCGTCATGAGGATGACCACGAAGGTGTTGCGCACCGCGTCACCGAGCGTCCGGCCGGCGAGCACGGCGGAGCGGGCCATGGGCAGGGACCGGAACCGCTCGATCATTCCCTTGGAGAGGTCTTCGGCCAGCCCGACGCCGGTTTGTGTCGCCCCGAACACGACGGTCTGCACGAAGATGCCCGGCATAAGGAAGTCGACGTACTTGACGCCGTGGGGCAGGGATCGGCTGACCGCACCGCCAAAGACGTAGACGAACAGCAACACGAACATAATCGGCTGCACGGTCGAGAAGACCAGCAACGTCGGTATCCGCACGTACCGGATGAGGTTGCGCTTGGTCATCACCACCGCGTCCGACACGGTGTAATTGACGGCGGTCATACCCGAGCCTCCGACTCTTGGGAGCCAGAGCTCATCCGTGCCGGCGCCGCCCCTTTCGCTTCGCTTTCCTCCTGCTCGGCCGTCGCCTCTTCAACCGATCGTCCGGTGAGCGTGAGGAACACGTCGTCCAGCGTCGGCTTTCGCAGGGCCAGGTCGGCGATCCCCAGATTGGCCGCGTCGAGCAGGCGGATGGTGTCGGCCAGCACGGCCGCCCCATTGTTGACCCGGACGGTGACCTTGCCCGCCTCCTTGTTGATCTGAACCTCGCTGGCGCTGCCGGCGGCCGCCTGGACGACCAGTTCCGCCCCGTCGCGAACCCGGTCGCGATCGGCGATCGTCACTTCGATCACGTCACCGCCGACCCGCGCCTTGAGCTCGTTAGACGTGCCCTCTGCGATGACCGTTCCGTGGTCGATCACCACAATGCGGTCGGCCAGTTCGTCCGCCTCCTCGAGGTACTGCGTTGTCAAAAGGACCGTGGTTCCTTCGTTTACCAGCTCCCGGATGACTCCCCACAGGTCGATCCGGGAGCGAGGGTCCAGGCCGGTAGTTGGCTCGTCCAGAAACAGCACCTGCGGCCGTGCCACCAGGCTGGCGCCCAGGTCAAGCCGCCGACGCATCCCGCCCGAGTAGGTCTTGACGGTCCGGTCACCGGCGTTGGTGAGGTCGAACCGCTCAAGCAGTTCCGTGGCCCGACGGCGGGACTCCGGCTTCGGCATGTGGTAGAGCCGGCCGACCAGCTCGATGTTCTCACGACCGGTCAGGTTTTCGTCCACGGCCGCGTACTGCCCGGCCAGTCCGATCAACTGGCGGATTTCGTCGGCGTCGGTGGTCACGTTACGGCCAAGCACCTCGGCCCGGCCCTCGTCGGGAAGGAGGAGGGTGGTGAGGATCCGCACCATGGTCGTCTTCCCCGCCCCGTTTGGCCCGAGGAGACCGAGCACCGTTGCCGGGGTCACCTCGAAGCTCACACCGTCGAGGGCCTGGACTGACCCGAAGCGTCTCCGTACTCCCTGGGCCAGCACGGCCGGCTGCTCAGCCATCGGTAGTCAGAATAGGGGGGAGTCGATCGCTAGCGATTTGGAATTGGCTGCGGACGGATACACTCTGACACGAGCGTCAGAGAACGACGGAGGCCCGACCGTGAGCACCCAAGTCGACCAGACCGACGACTACGACCCCTTCGAAGCGTTCGACCGCGTCAGCGGAGCCGGACTGGTCCGGGATCCTTACCCCGAATGGGCCCGGCTCCGCCACGAAGCGCCGGTCGCCGACCACGACCCGAGGAAGGTCTTCGGCCTGGCCGACGACGTCGAGCTGCCCGAGGGGATGCCGAAGACGTTTCAGGTCCTCAACCTGGACGGCGTGCTGCAGGTGTTGCGAGACGGGGACACCTTCTCGTCGACCGGATACGCCATGTCCATGGGGGTGGTCATGGGTCACACCATCCTGGAGATGGACGAGCCCGAGCATCACTCCTACCGCGGCCTCATCCAGCAGGCCTTCACCCGCAAGGCGATGGAGCGCTGGGAAACCGAGCTGGTCGCCCCGATCGTCCACCGGCACATCGACGCATTCGTAGACCGGGGCTCGGCCGACCTGGTCGGTGAGCTGACGTTTCCGTTCCCCGTCCATGTCATCGCCGGCATGCTGGGCCTGCCGGCGGCCGATCTGCCGATGTTCCACCGGCTGGCGGTTCAGCTGATCAGCCTTTCCTTCGACTGGGACCGCGCCATGGCAGCGTCGGAAAGCCTGCGGGAGTACTTCGCCGGCATCCTGGCGGAGCGCCGGAAGCATCCCGAGGGCGACGTCATTAGCGTCTTGGCCGGGGCGGAGCTCGACGGCCAGCGCCTCACCGACGACGAGATCTACGCCTTCCTCCGGTTGCTCCTTCCCGCGGGCGCAGAGACCACCTACCGCTCCTCCAGCAACCTGCTCTTCGGGCTGCTCACCAACCCCGACCAGCTGGACGCGGTGAAAGAGGACCGAGCGCTGCTACCCATCGCCATCGAAGAAGGGCTTCGCTGGGAGCCCCCTCTCACGGGGATCATGCGGACGACGAGTCGCGACGCCGAGGTATGCGGCGTTGCCATCCCGGCCGGCTCGGTGATCAATGTCGTCGTTGGCGCCGCCAACCGCGACGAGTCATGCTGGGAACAGCCGGACCGCTTCGATATCTTCCGGCCCATCAGGCCCCACGCCGCCTTCGCATCCGGCCCCCACATGTGCCTCGGCATGCACCTGGCCCGGATGGAGACGTCCGTGGCGCTCAACGCCCTGTTCGACCGGCTGCCCGATCTCCGCCTGGATCCTGCCGCAGTCGACGTGCACATCACCGGCCACACCTTCCGCTCGCCCAGGAACCTGCCGGTCGTCTTCGGCTGATCCGCACGGGCCCGAAGCCTTCTAGTGTTGGCGGGCATGTCTGGTCTGCTCGCGGGCAAACGCATCCTCGTCACCGGTGTGCTCACCGACCAGTCACTCGCCTTCGGGGTGGCCGCACTGGCCCAGGCCGAAGGGGCGGAGGTCGTGCTCACCGGCGCCGGCCGGGGTCTCAGTCTGACCCGCAGGGTGGCCAAGCACCTGCCCCAGCCTCCTGACGTCCTCGAGCTGGACGTGACCGAGCCCGAGCAGATTGCCGCCGTGGCGGCTGACCTCAGCGAGCGATGGGGCTCCCTCAATGGAGTTCTCCACGCCATCGCCTACGCGCCACCGACCTGTCTCGGGGGTGGCTTCCTCGACGCGCCGTGGGAGGACGTCAGCGTCGCGCTGCACATCTCCACCTATTCGCTCAAGGCGTTGGCAGCAGGGATGCTGCCGCTATTACGGGCCGCGGGCGGAGGAGCGGTGGTTGGTCTCGACTTCGATGCCACCAGGGCGTGGCCGAGCTATGACTGGATGGGAGTGGCCAAGGCGGGGCTCGAATCCACGACCCGGTACCTGGCCCGGGAACTTGGCCCCGACAACGTGCGGGTCAACCTGGTCGCGGCGGGTCCCATGCGCACTCTCGCGGCCAAGTCGATCGCCGGCTTCCCCGCGTTCGAAGACGTCTGGAACGAGCGAGCCCCGCTCGGCTGGGACGTCACCGACTCGTCGGCCGTGGCCAGGGCCTGCGTGGCGCTGCTGTCAGACTGGTTTCCCATGACGACCGGCGAGATGGTCCACGTCGACGGCGGCTATCACGCCGTGGGTGTATAGCGTGGGAGGTGGAGAGGGCCGGGTGGTCCTCATCACCGGTGGCACCCGGGGGATCGGTCTCGCCCTCGCCCAGGCCTTCGCCGCGGAGGGCGATCGGGTCGCGGTGACCTACAGGAAAGAGCCCGCGGCTGGCTTCCTCTCGCTTCGCTGCGACGTCACCTCGAGCACCGAGGTCGATGCCGCCTTCGCCGAGGTCGAAGCCGAGCTCGGTCCGGTTGAAGTACTGGTCGCCAACGCGGGCGTCACCAACGACCGGTTGCTCATTCAGATGAACGAGGACGCCTTCACGAGCGTGCTCGACACCAACCTGGTCGGGGCCTATCGAGTTGCCAAGCGCGCCACCCAGAAGATGATCAGGGCCCGCACCGGTCGCATCGTTCTCATCTCTTCGGTCGTGGCGCTATCGGGTTCAGGGGGGCAAACGAACTACGCCGCGTCCAAGGCCGGGTTGGTCGGCTTCGCCCGGTCGCTGGCTCGGGAGATAGGGAGTCGCAACGTCACCGTCAATGTGGTCGCGCCCGGCTTCGTCGAGACCGACATGACCGCCGCCTTGCCGGACTCCCGCAGGAGCGAGCTGTTGCATGAGATCCCGCTGCAGCGCTTCGGCCGGGTTGACGACGTCGTGGGCGCGGTCACGTGGTTGGCATCGGAGGCAGCCGCCTATGTCACCGGCGCGGTCATTCCGGTCGATGGTGGCCTGGGCATGGGCCACTGATGGCCGCAGCAGGCGTGCCCCGCCCCGCGGACGTCCTGCCCCACCGGCCGCCGTTCCTGTTTGTTGACGACGTGAGCGAGATCGTCCCTGGCCGCTCGGTGAAGGGACGATGGCACCTCACCGGTGAGGAGCCATTCTTCGCCGGCCACTTTCCCGGCCGCCCCACCCTGCCCGGCGTCCTCATGGTCGAGTCTCTGGCTCAGCTCGGCGGCATTGCCGTGTTATCCGACGAGCGCTTCCGGGGCAAGCTGCCCCTGTTTGGCGGGATCGACAAAGCGCGTTTCCGGCGGCAGGTCGTCCCTGGCGACACGCTCATGATGGAGGTCGTGCTGGATCAGCTGGGCGCGACGGCAGGAAGGGGCTCGGGCACGGCCCGGGTGGGCGACAGGGTCGCCTGTCAGGCGACCCTGCTCTTCGTCATTGCGAGTGTCTGACCCGGGCGGGGTCCGGCATGGTCGGCAGGTCCCTCGGGAGCGCGAGCAGCTCAACCCGTGTTGTTTGCGGGTAGGTGCCGCCGCAGGGTTGGGGCTCGGTGCCGGTCGCGCACAGCAGCTGAAGACCGGCGCCGATCAGGTCGCCGCCACCATCCGACTTGCCGCACCCGCCCAGCGCTTGCTCGATGGCAGGAGGGTCACTGGTCAGCGGACCCTCGCTGTCGTGGTTGCCGGTGAAGCAGTTGCTGGGCTCGCCCGAAAGGGGGGCCATGGTCGCGTCGGCCAGGTCACCGTTGGATGGGTTGGCAAAGAACCCGTTATGGGACAAGTGGTTGTCCTCGATCCGGTTGCCGAAGGCCAGGAAGTAGCACTGACCGGGGCTCGGTATACCGCCCTGGCAGTGCGAGACGGGCGGCGGTGTCTCGGAGTCGGGATAGTCGTTGATCACGAGCCCCCAGCCGCCCTGGTTCCAGACGGTGTTGCCGGTGACGGTGTCGTTCTGACTGCCGGAAAGCTCGATGCCGGCCCCGACCGGCGCGGCGCCAGCGATGCCTGATTCAGGGGTATTGGGGTTGTTGTTGTCATGAACCCGGTTGGCTCGAATGACCGTGCAGGATGCGCTCGGGTCATCCGGGCAGGCGCCGTTTTGGGGTGGCGGGGCGTCGTCGTTGTTGAGTGAGTTGGGCACGATACCGGCCCGGTTGTGATCCCACTCCGAGTCCTGGATGAGCAGATGGCCACCGGCATTGGTGCCCGAGAAGCCAAGCGCGCTGTTCTGGGCGTGGGCGTCGGTGAGGACGACCCGGCAGTCGCCACATGCCCCCACGTAGTAGGAGCTGTCTCCCATGTTGCTGGCGTAGGTGTGGGCCAGCAGTCCCGGGCCACCCTCGTTGCTGGTGAAGATCCCGTACTGGGCCATGGCCGAGCTGGCGTCCTTGAAGTAGGTGGAGGTGGCCGTCAGGTACTGGCCGGTCAGGCTCCCGAGGCCGATCCTGCCGCTGCCGTCACCACCGTTCCACCAGATCTGGTTGCCGTTGTCACCGCTCGCACTGGCGAGAAAGTTGCAAACCGTCAGGTTCTCGATGGTGACACCATCGGCTTTGAGCACCTCGATCCCGTTGCGGCCGGTCGGGTGGCCGCCGCTGTCAGGGGGGCCGAAGTCCTGGGCGGCCGGGTCGGGGCTGCAGGCCGGGCGGGCCGGACCGGGCCTGGTGCCGTCCACGATCACGCGGTTGCGGTCGAGGCCTCGCAGGTGGAGGTCGGGCGTGGTGATGAGGACGCCTGCATTCGGCGCCCCGTGCTCGTGGTAGTCGCCCGGTGCGACGAGGATCCAGTCACCGGGGCCGGCGGCGTTGACCGCCGCCTGGATCGAGGTAAAGCGCCCGTGGCGCCCGACGTGCAAAGTGCGAGCGTGGTGCGCGTGCGTCGGGGCGGCCAGGGCGGTCGCGGACTGGGCCACTTGCCCGACCAGCAACATGGCCGCGGCGAGGAGCCCGGCGGCCGCCCGAGCCCGGGCCCTGGCCGACCAGGAACGACTAGCGAACTGCATCCGTCGCCTGACCGGCGTGGTCGGGCCAGGCGGCACCGTCTCTCCGGCCTACGGCATCGAGCAG